>CAIXME010000746.1 GCA_903920425.1 uncultured Pirellula sp.
TCCGAACCAGCCGAGCATGCATACTCCCACTCTGCACCTGTTGGCAGTCGGTATCCCAAACGACTCGTATAGTTTGTATACGGTGTGATTGGTAACCCCTCTTCGTTCCAGACATCTTTGTAGCACCATTGATCTTCCGGGACTCCTTCCAATTCGTTTAGCCATTGGCAATACCGGATGGCATGTTGCCACGATACACCTGACTGTGCATAGGTTGGTGGTGACAGAGGCGAAGCTCGTTCGGTTCGTTCTTGGGAAATCCACTTTTGAACGCGAGGGTCGCTGAGGAACTCAGCGTATTGTTTGCCAGTAACTTCGGTGGTCCCGATAGCAAAATTGCGGTCCATTCGCTTCCACATTCGCCAAAGATCTTCACCCACCAGTACCATCTTGGGTGGTTTCAGCACAACCAATTGATGGCCATGTTTTGTAACGAGCCAGTTTCGCTCCGGTTGAGCCGTCGATGAGGGCTGTAGTTCACCGGCCGGTTCTCCCCATTGGCTAAGACACCATCTCGATTGAGCCATCAAGGCAGCATCGTTTGCGGTGTTGGCCCATTCCGATAGGCGCAGTTTCAGGTACTGCAATGTCGACTCATTCATTTCGTTTGGTCGATAGCTCCCAACGACCGAAACCAGTGTTGGCAAGAGCTTTGCCGATGTGGACTCTTTCAAGAGGGTAACGAAAGGTTCGGGGGGGAGTATTTTGTGTGCTTGAGTAACGACAAATGACTGCGTTGCTCGTCCCCATTTCCCTTGCAGTGCATCCAGTAATGCATCCCGTTCGCCAATTTTGGCAAGGGCCAAAGCGATCGTGCCGTTTTGCCGAGAGGTTTTGCCTCGGATTGCATTGTTGGTTTCAAGCAGTTCCCATGCGGAACTAATTACGAGGTTCCCTTGATTGTTTGGATACGCGTGGATGGAGGTTGGTATGTATCCCTGATTGGCCAATTTTTGTGACTCGATCGCATGATCGAGCTGGGGCAAAGAGAAGATCGTCTTGGATACGGCCTCTGCCCTTGCGTAGTTGCTATTGGTAAATCGGGAGGTTAACTGCAGCTTTTCGAGTAGCGATCGCCATTCCGGTCGGTGCATAAGCCCGTCGAACTCAACCTCCATCAGTGTGATTTGAATCTCTTTGATTTTTGATTCCGCGATAGCGATCGGAATTCGTTGCAGGAGTTTTTCAAACGCGGATGCATTTTGCAATTCAGGTAAGCTGCTTTGAGCTGCGATGGCGAGTGCACGCAAACAGAAATCTTCGACCAAAGGCGATGTGTCCGTGATGCTCAGTAAGCTATCGAGTTTTTCCTTTGCAGTCGTTCCGGATTGTTCGATCACTGCGAGTCGGAATTCAAGGTAATGTATTTCGGAGGGATCGAACGGACCGAATTGGTCTGCAGACGCAAGCCACTCTTTTAGTTTGCCGCTATCTTTTTGTCGTGCGAACGCTCGTGCGTACTGTCTCTTTGCGCCGCGAAGGACTGCGGCTTTGCCTTTGGGATCATTGGCGTAATCTGCATCGGTGAACGTTTCGAGCAATTGCAAAGCGTTCTGATATTGGCCAACGGCAGATAGTCGCGATGCCAGGTTTACTGTTTCGCGTGGAGATGGTCGTCGCGATGGTCCAATGTCGTCGAGCAATTGATAGTAGTCTGTCCAAATCTCGGAACGATCGACCCCATGTTCAATCGGTTCGCTTCTCAGATCGCATTGGTAACAACCCGGGAACAGATCACCTGAAGCATATTCAAATCGACTCCAAATATTGAATTGGCTGTTTTCCATATCTTGGCGGGTCCACACACAGCTATGCAGCAGGTCGCCCGAGGCATTTAATCTGGTCGCATAGCGCGACGGAATGTAACCATTGGATTTGAATTCCCCCATTTGTGCCTGGGGGAATGTCTCATTCAGACGGAGATATTGTGTGGTGGATTCTGACTCTGATTCACGAAAACGCCAAAGGCCAGCCCAAAGGTATGTAGGAGGTGCGGTTGATCGGGCATGGTCGGCGGTGCTGGCGTTCAAGATCTCGGGGTATTCAGCAAAGTCGATGAGCTCAGCCCCTTGGTCTTGTCTTTCCTGGAATCGAGAATGAAAATTCTCTTCGCTCAAGCCGTCCTCGAAGAGAATTTTGGCTTGTCCACGCTGAAGCGCGATGCACGCAAAACGAGATGCGTCGGATTGATACGGGCGAATCGAAACCGGTTGGAATCCATCTGGTTGCAACTGCTTGAGGGTGGGCTGAACTTCGGACCACGGGACGCGGTACATCCACGCAGCGCTGCCGATAGCTTGGCCGTTGTAGCGATCGAGTATTGCCAATGCCGCGGGTGAGACCATTCGGTGCTGCGATGGAATGGGATTTGTGTTCGTCGTGAGGATCTCGCGTAGGACCACGGCGAGCTTCTCGCGAGTCGGGTTATTTTTGATCAGCTCCGGTATCTGTTCGATAGGAGCCCATGTGATCGCCTTGCCCAAGCTAGCTGGGTCGTCAAACGCAAAAGCAGCAGCGATGGTTGTGAGATTGTCGATCTTTTGGTTGTCTTCGTCAGCGCTTTCTCCTTGGCTCAAGATCGCAGGTAGTAAATGATTGCGAATTGGTAGAAGCAACTCGATCCAGTTGCCGAGCTGTGCGCCTCGCCTCTTGATCAACGCATCCGACAAACTAGATGCGTATGTTGGCCATTCGGGGTGATCAGGGACCCGCTGTGCCAGTAAAGCGGCGATGGGCAATGCAGATTGTGATTTTTCAATGGTGGCGGAACGCAATTCTTTCGCCACCAAGCTATCGTCCAAGGTTGGCGATGATTTCAAGTATTGGATGATCGACCCGATATGGCGATCATCAATGACGTGCAACTGCCTGAGTAGATTCGTTACGTTCTCGGGATCCGACCCAAGTTGAGCGAGTTCGAGATGCAGTTTGCGACGGGAGGTGGTTTGTTCGTCCTCGGTATCGATGGACGAGGGCCATTTGGCGAGTTTGGGTAAGGTCCAGTTGCGATACGGTTCCATCTCCCTAAGGATTGCGCTGACATCTCCCGTATCGGCCTCGATCAATCTCGTCGCAAAGGTTTGTGATTTCATATCACAATATGTGTAGTAGCTAAAAGCACCTGCAACGCTCGCTACCACCAGCGAAATGGTTCCGGCCTTTCGTAATCGAGACTGAACCGCGTGCATCATCTTCTTTTCTGGAGCGGTCCAATGGGTGCTTGCAACATACCATCGCATGGCTGCCCATTCAAAGAAGGTGGGGAGCCGCTTGGCCGTTGGGGTCGCATTCCATGTTGCGGCCATTTCCCTCATCTGATTTCGAACGCGTCCAGATCGAGATTCTGTGTCATGTGAGGCTAGCCATTTTCGAGTCGTAGCAACGAGAAAGTCGTGTGTCAGTTGATAGGCATGGTCTGTGGATGCGGAGCCCATGGCGCTACCGCTCTCATTGTTGAAATTACTGGTAGGCGTAATGAGTCTTACTTCTGTATCCAGCAAATTCAGCAATTTACTGAGCATATCCTGGTCGACGACGCCTGCTAGTTTCTCGATCAAAACACTTTGAGTGCATGCAGGTGGTTTGATAACCGTATCATCGCTGGGCAACATTTCAGCCAGGATGCGCTGAACTGCTTGGGAATGCGTGCGCAGCAACGGGTGAGCGCTGCTACCGGTCAACCGCTCCGCCATAAAGGAAACACCTAATCCTTGGATGCCCCCGAGCGCTCGGAAGGTGCTTGGGGTCCAGGGCTTATCCTTGATCATTTCGGACAAGAGAGCGATTTGTACGGGCTCCAATTTTCCGATACGGGACAGCTCGTTGGTCGCTTCATTGAGAAAGGAATCTTGTTCGGCAGTAGCGGGATCGTTAAGTGTTCCGTACGCTCGTCCGAAAGCGGCCAATACCCGTTTGGCATGCGCTAGACCAAACGGTTCGACGGTAGCGAAGTTTTGGTTTTGGAGCATCAATTCTTCCAATTGGTCCATGAACGAAGAGATGCCGAGCATAAAGTCATCTCGCACGATCAGTATCGCTTGGACATTGGCTCCGTCGCATTGCCTGAGCGCTTCATGCAGCTCCGTCGCTCGATCGCTTCGGTTGTGATTCAGCCACTGTTCGAATTGGTCGATCACCAGCAAGAGCTTTGGATTCTGGCGTTCCTTGGTTTGCTGTCGGATATGCACCAAGGACTCCCGCAATGTGCCAAAGCTTTTGCTGCTCGGGATTTTTGAATGCAGCTGCTTGAGGAGTGACGCTTCCAACGCTTCAGGGCGTGCGTCTGCCGTGATAACGAGCGTGCTGGATTCGACCAACGGCAGGACGCCAGCTCGTATCAAGGATGATTTGCCGCTGCCGCTAGGGCCGAGCAGAACGCCAACGCGAAAGGTCTCGTTTGGATCGCGTTGCAAAATGCGGTTGGTCCAAAAGTTGACGGACTCAGGGGTGCCATTGCGATCTCTCGCGCCGGGTATGAGATACTTGAAGAAGTCTGCGTCGTTTGCATTGAAAGGTCGCAGGCCGTGTGGCACCACTGCGACATGTTCTAGATCAAGAGATTTCGCCGAGGGCTGGGTATCAATCACTCCGGCAGTGCTCAGAAGTTTTGGACTAGATGTAGGCGTCTCTGGAACCGGTGAAACCACCGAAGTGGTCGTCGTCCTTGATACCGTCTCCCAGTTTTTCAGATCGTCCACCAAATCTTTAGCGGTCGAATAGCGATCGGTTATCTTCTTGGAGAGGGCCTTCATGCAGATCCTCTCCAGCTCTTTCGGAACTGTCGAATTCAGCTGTCGCAGCGGACGTACCTCCACGTTTCGAATGCAATCCAGCAAGTCCTCTTGATTGTCTGCACGGAATGGTCGACTGCCAGTCAGCAATTCATAAAACACAACACCGAGGCTATAGATGTCGCTTCTGCCATCCACGCGATGTCCTTCGAACCTCGCTTGCTCGGGGCTCATGTACGCTGGCGTTCCAACAAAGCGCGCTCCCTTGCCAAAATCGGATTCCGATAGTGCGAGCCCGAAATCGGTGAGCACTGCGTTGCCTTCGGCTGTCGTCAGGATGTTTGCAGGTTTTACGTCGCGGTGCATGATTCCACGACGATGCAAATAATCTAATGCGTTGGCCAGCTGGCCTACTAATCTGACCGCATCGTCGACGGAGCAACCTCCTTTTACAAAACGCCGGGAGAGACTGCCTCCATCGATGAGCTTGGATACGATATAAGGCTGGCCCGCGTCGGTCTTGCCAACATCGAATACCGGTACAATCGAAGCGTGATCAATACCAGCCAGCACGCGCGCTTCTGCGAGCCAAGCATCAATCTGTTTCGCGTCTTCAAACCGGGTTAGCAGTTTTAGAGCTACATGGCGATGCAGCAATTCGTCCATCGCTCGAAAGACGACACCGTAGGTTCCCTCACCTAGTAAATCGACAACGCGATAACGTCCAATTTTTGCCGACAAGGGCTCCGATTTTTTGACCCACAGGGCCAGAGGAGCGGGGTCTGGAAAGCCCTCGGGAGCCGTCGGGGTTTCAGCATCATCTGATTTCGGCAAGGAGAGATCGGATATCAGCTCGTCTTCGGGGTCGGAATTCGAATTTGTCATCATCGATCTGGTTTTGCTAGCCTTAGAGCCACAAAGGAGCCCAAAATGTTCGGATATCGTAGCAGATATTCCTCTGGTCGGTTGCTGTGTGGCTTGGGTATTGCCTGTCGCTTGCTGAGGGGATTTCGACTAGAATTTGAAGGGGTGTAGAGCACTTTGGCTTTGCAATCCGCTGTTGTCCTAAATCACAAGCAAGCATATCGATACCCATGAAACACAACCAAGCAACACGTCGGGACTTCCTTTCCACCACGGTTTCAGCGGGGATTGCTGCTGGAATGGCCAATGGCGGTTTCTTTGAATCACCGCTTCATGCCAACGAAACCAAGAAGCTAGGTGTCGCATTGGTCGGACTCGGAAGCTTGAGTACGAACCAAATAGCTCCTGGGCTGCTTCATTCGAGTCATTGCAAACTGGCTGCCATTGTTACAGGTACTCCCGCAAAGGAGAGCGTCTGGGCTGCGAAGTACGGCATTGCCAAAGATCATATCTATAACTACGAGTCATTTGAAAAAATTGCCTCGGATGATTCTATCGATATTGTGTATGTGGTATTACCAAATAGCATGCATGCCGAGTTTACGATCCGAGCTGCTAAAGCAGGAAAGCACGTTCTATGTGAGAAGCCGATGGCGAATACGGCAGAGGAATGCCGCGAGATGATTGCGGCTTGCAAAAAGGCTGACCGGAAACTCGCGATCGGGTATCGCTGCCAATACGAACCCCATCACCTTTATTGCATGAATCTCGCTAAGACTAAAGAGCTAGGGGCCATCAAGCATATCGAAGCAGGTTTTGGATTTAAGATTGGCGATCCTACGCAATGGCGATTGAAGAAAAAACTTGCTGGGGGCGGTGCATTGATGGATGTGGGGATCTATGCGTTGCAGGCCTGCCGGTACCTAACCGGTGAAGAGCCTGTATCGGTGATTGCGCAGGAGACAAAGACCGACGCAGTCAAATTTGCAGAGGTAGATGAATCCATTGCATGGATGATGAAATTCCCCTCCGGAGTCGTAGCCCATTGCACGACCACGTACAGCCTCAACGGCATCAATCGGTTCCATGCCACCACGGAAAACGGCTACATCCGCATGGACCCAGCCTACAGCTACAACGACAATCGATTGGAGACTGCTCGGGGCACATCGCGAGGAGAAACAAAGCTAGCGCAAGTAGATCAGTTTGCGACCGAGATGGACGAGTTTGCAAAATGTATCCTCGAAAACAAGCCGTCCAAGGTGTCTGGAGAAGAAGGTCTCAAGGACATGTTGGTTGTTGAGGCAATCTACGATTCGATCAAAACCGGTGCTTCGGTCCGTGTTGTAGCCTAAGTCTCCATGACCACAAATAAGCCTCCGAATACCGATGCCAAATCGCCTCCTAAGCTCTCGGGTGATGTGCTGCGCATGAGCCCGGAGTTGGCGATCCGCGATACTGCCGATCCAGAGGTGCGTTTGTATCCTACCATCGGATATCCCATATCTGGCGGAGCTCTCTGGCGAATCCAGATTCAAGGGCGGATTTCTCAATCGGGCCCAACATCGTTTGGTAAACGGCTAATCCTGCGTGGCCTGATCCGCGCGTTGGATTTGCCGCCACCCGTTTGCGAAGGGGAGATGTTTCAGGACAGGGTTCGAGGCTTTCTCGATCCACCTGTTGCCGGAGTGCGAATTCAAGTTCAACTCGCTGGTCAGCATTACGTTCTGCGACGCAAATCCAAAGCAAGTGGACTATTCGGTTGCAAGCTAGACCTGACAATCAAACAGCTTGAAGGGTATCGAACCTATGGTTTGCTGCCGCCGAGCAAGTTGCCCAATGCGGAAAACGTTTGCTTACAAAGATGGGAGAATGGGTTGGGGCAAACCAGCAGTCCTGTGTTCTTGGCTGAAAGGCAAGGGGTTAGTGTCGTCACAGATATCGATGACACCATCAAACTCACGGAAGTAAACAGTCGCCGCCGGATGTTGCAACGCACTTTCGCCGAACCCTTTGTAGCAATCGAAGGAATGTCCCAGGTTTATCAGAAATGGGCCGAACAAGGAGCTTTGTTTCACTACGTCAGTAGCAGCCCATGGCAAATTTATGATTCTCTATATGAGTTCTTGGTCAGCCAAAATTTCCCCATTGGCAGCATGCATCTCAAGTGGTTTCGCTTGCGCGACGAGATCTTTAAGCGTTGGCAAATTCTGCGGCGCAAGAGCAAAGCGGGCGTGATCCGAAACTTGATGCGCCGTTTGCCCGATCGCAGTTTCGTTTTTGTAGGAGATAGCGGGGAGAGAGATCCGGAAATCTATGCAAAGCTAGCAGCGAAGTACCCTCGCCAAGTCGCTCGCATCTGCATCCGTCAGATCGATGCCCACCCGCTCGATGCGATTCGATTGAACAAAATCTATCGACGATATGGAATGACGGTGCCTATTCAGGTCTTTTCGAATGCATCCCAATTGCTCGATCTGGATGTATAAAACGGCCGACGTTTGAATCGCCACTTAGCCTCAGGTTTGGAGCGCTGTAGCTTTCAGAAGCACTGCTATGGGAGGCAGTAAAAGGACGTGGGCTAAGCCGCTTTTGGGTTGCTCACTAGGGGAATAGGGATTCCGCGAGTAGACTCCGAGTCGGAATGCGAGCATCCACAATTTGGACCGCAAGCAGAGAAGCGTCTACGCAAGTTCAATGTGTGGGCGATCACCAGGAGCAAACCTCCGAGAGGTGTCATCCAAGGTTGTATCTTCGCAAACCATGGAGAGTTCGTCACACCGGCAATCGTGGTTTCCGAAGCGTGCGATGAGTGGTCATGCGACGCATGATCGTGACTCGAATGATCATGAGCAGCATGGTCGTGATCTGCGTGATCGTGATCCGAATTGGTTGATTCTGAAACCGATACAAGCTTGGAAAACCCAGAGCTGGATTGAGTAAGCTCCGCTTGGGTATGCGAGCAACATTCGTCGGGCAGCAGGAACGCGGCGCCGAGCAACAGCGAAAGGCCAGCCGTTGATAGGGACAGAACGCGGTAGTCGCGGAATCGACGGAAAGTCGGCCAAATCGAAATCGATACAATACCGACGCAGATGAGCGCTGCCACTTGATGAAATTGAGGGCTTGCCATCCACTCAGTAAACTTCAATGCTGGCAAAAACAAAAGCAGCAACGGAGTCGCTGCGCAATGGACAGCGCAAGCAACCGAAGCGATGATTCCTAGTGTATCCTTCCAGCGGTTCAAGCTTAACTCCGTGTAACAATGGTTGCGGCGCCCCGATCAACTACCCTGAATATCGTACCGAAATCTCACGCACATGCAACACAATTGCAAAAGTTTTTTAAATGCACTCTCTATTGAGTTTGGTTTGGGACATGGGAGCGGAGGGGGCGACGTATGAACTCAATAAACGCTAGCGTTTTGACTGAAAAGATGGTTCGTGAGAGTTTCGCCGCGGTCCGTGATCGCGTCGCTGAGGCCGCCATTCGGTCTGGGCGGGAGGGCCGAGATGTGCGGATTGTAGGGGTTACGAAATACGTTTCGGCTGAAGTTGCGCGTTGGTTGGTGGGTGCTGGCTGCACGGATTTGGGAGAAAGCAGACCGCAGGTCGTCTGGTCTAAAGCTGCGGATATGCAAGATGTTCAAGTGAATTGGCACCTGATTGGTCACCTGCAGCGGAACAAGGCCAAAAGGACACTTCCGTACTTGCACATGATGCATACGTTGGATTCGGAGAGGCTTTTAGGTCAGATCGAGTCGGACATCGAACCGGATAGGCCGATTCTACCCTTGCTGTTGGAGATCAATGTTTCCGGAGATAAAGACAAGACAGGGATGTCGATCGCCGACGCCGAGCGAATGTTGTTGGAATGGCAAAGCCGCTTGAAAGAGACGTTTCCCATTGAACTCGCGGGCTTGATGGGGATGGGGACGCTAGACGGCGGGCTCGATCAAGCACGGCGAGATTTCGCGGCGTTGCGGGAGTTGAGGGATCGCTGGGCAGTGCAGTTTGGGATTCCGCTGCAGGAGCTGTCGATGGGGATGAGCGGTGACTTTGAAGCAGCCATCGAGGAGGGGGCGACCATCGTTAGGATCGGGTCGATACTGTTTCAGCCAGCCAGTGTCGGCTAGACGCATGTCTAGCGGCACCCCTCGATGCCGGCCGAAACGAAGTGAGCAATCTGTGTATTGTCCAGAGAATCAAAGCGACAAAAGCTCGCAAGATAAGCTAGTCGATGGGGCTCAGCGTTTCGCTGCCTGCGCGTGATCCAATACTCCACCAGACGTTAGGCTCGATGCTCTGGGCAACAAACGAAGTGTGGCCGTCTGCGTACGTAACATGCACGCCACCACGATGGAAACTGCTTGCGCTAACCATGTTGTTCGCACTGTCTTCTCCTCCATATACGTGGCAATTGCGGCTGTTAGGCAGCATCACGTGCATGTAAAGATTCGACGCGATGGTTAGCCCGGAGATCCACGCTTTGCCGTGGGGAGCTGAATAAGCAGGGTCCGGAGCTGACACGCCTTGGCAGTACGAGACCCACTTTGGAAGTGATCTCGCAGCGCCGCCTCCGCCACAGTAAGACATCGTTTCGATCGGACCGTTTGGCATCGTGGATCCAAAAGGTCCAGCCGTGGGGACGCCACTATTGATCATCCGTTCGGAAATCAAAGCAGTATTGGCGGTGCCATCGGAGATATCGCGATGTCGCAATCGAGGCGTAAACCAATTCGATGGCATCGCTGGATTGACAATGGGCATCGAGCCGTTGTGTTGCAGCAATTCTGGATCATCACCCACGATGCCGGTAGACCGGCGTATCCATCCTGCATTTCCTGCATAGCTGCCGGGTGCGGGACGCGATGTGCCTGCGAACTCGGTCGCTTGCCATGGGTCTGATGGGCAAAGAAACGTTGGAACGATTGTCGCTGCGGCTTTTGCATTGCGATGGCTGGAATCAATCCGCAGCTGATAGTAATTCGGCATTGCGCCAGTGTTCGCGCTCGTCATGGCAACGGAAAAGTCGATCGATTGGAACAAAGGCTGTTGCTCCATTTGTGGCAGAATCATTGCAAGCCAACTGTAGAACCCATTGCCATGAGGGTTGCCGGCAACGCCACTGCCAGTGCTTGTCGTTGGAAACGATCTCAGTGCGGACTCGTAACTCTGTATGGCAAGTCCGATCTGTCGCAGATTGTTGCTGCATTGCATTCGCCTCGCAGCCTCTCTAGCTGCCTGGACTGCAGGTAGGAGCAACCCAACAAGCACCCCAATGATGGCAATTACAACCAGCAACTCCACCAAGGTAAACCCGCGATTCGATCTCGACATCTTAGCCCTATTTGTTTCGCAAAAGCACACGGAATGCAAGTGATTGCCGATTGCATCTTTATCTATATGCAATTATTATGCACAATCTGGGTTTTTGCAACAGTGTTGTATTCGCGGTTTTGTTGTGGGGAAGATGAAATGCGTTCGTTCCTTTTTGGCTTTGCTATTTTCCATTTTTGCCTGGGTTCTGTTGGTTTGGCAGACATTTGGGTCGGCGGGCACGGTGACATTGGCGTGGGACTCGACGCGGGCCAGTTGCATATGCATATGCATTTTGACGGGGACGTAACCGGCGTTTCCGGTGTGATTTCCGCCGGGGAGTACGAGTCGACCGATCACGTTATCGGTGTTCCTGGTCCTTCGATTTTGCGACCAGCAGGAGCTCAATGGAATTTCTTGGGAAGTGAGTCGGATAATGTATGGTTTTTGCCCCAGTCGTCCGATCCGAACAAGCCTTTCGTGGGCTTTGGGCTGGAGGAGTTGGTTCCCGGCGACTGGACCGGTAGCTTAACGTGGACTCTCGACTCGGTAATCTCTGCCCCCGCCGGAGCGAATTTCTCCGTCTGGAACAATGATCTGTTCGGTGCTCCAGTAGTTCGTATGGCAACTTCCGACGGTATCTCTGGGCTCGATAGCTTTTCACAGATTGCTGGCGGACACGAGCATTTCAACTTGGGGTTCACTCGCGAAGGTACTTATCAAATTCAATTAGGTATTTCTGGAACGCACGCGACACTTGGTGCGTTGAACGATTCCGCGATTTATACTTTTCAAGTTGGGGCGATTTCCGCTGTGCCTGAGCCAACCAGCATTGCATTGCTCGTGGCGGGAACTGCTTGTATTGGAGCGTATGCAAGGCGTCGCCGACAAAGTGTCGGTTCGATCGGCAAGTGAACCAAAACGGAGTTGGTTAATCAGTCTGCGTTCAGCCTCCGGTTTCGATAGGCTGAAATGTTGGTTCATGAGAATTCAAGTGTTGGCAGCGAGTTGAGAGCTTATCTCGCTGCCTAGGGACGGTAGCGAAGTGTTTTGCACGACCGCTTATCTGCTCGACCCGATCGAATCTCTGTTCTTTATCCCGCGAGATTCGTGCGGAGGTATCCGCAAAGCCGTGTGACTTTTGTTTTGGCTCCCACAACGTTGATGCAGATGCGTGGGATGCCGATTGCTTTTGGACTAGCCGAATGCAGTTCGTCGCGAGGCCTATTGGTTTCGCGATCGTTTCGCACCGTTGTTCTTTCCCAGTATGTGTAGCCGGCTCAAAGCAAGTGTTAGTCCCTGGAGATTACATTCGGGCCCTTGCCGGTTTTCTTCTCGTATTTGCCGTCGCCGGCTTTCACGTACTTCGTAAAGCCTTTGTCGGCCAAGTTCTTGTCGCTCAGTCTTGAAGCTGTTTTCATATCGCTCCAAAGCCCTGCAACGTTGACGTTTCCAATGACTCGGCGGATGCGTTGCCCCGTCGTGGGGTGCTTCTCGAGCGGCTCATCTCGAATGCCTTGCAGGATTTCGAATGTCTCTGGCTCTTTAGGCACGCCCTCATTTTCTGAGCTGGCTTCTTCAATCACTTCGTAGACATAAATCGGCATTTCTGTCACTTCTCCTGTGCTACCGCTCAATGGACCTGCGGGAATTGGGCATTCAAGACTACCACAAGTTTTCAAAAAACGCAGCAAAAAAACGCCATCCTGTTTTTATTTGCAACAGAGTTGCAAATACGGTCGGTGTTCGGTAGTATTTTGCTAATGCATATCGTATGCGTTTTTAGTTTCTGGTTTTTTCATGAAAAAGCCATGCTTTCTAATGGGTTTGGTGCTTATATGCAATTTGGTTGCTTTTGTGGTGCGAGGCGTTTTCGCCGTGCTTTTACTTTGGTTGAATTACTGGTGGTGATTGCGATTATCGGAATCTTGGTTGGATTACTGCTTCCTGCGGTGCAAGCGGCTCGCGAAGCTGCGCGTCGGATGCAATGTTCGAACAACATCCGCCAGATTGGGCTGGCTACGCTCAATTATGAGTCGGCCTTCAA
>CAIXME010000747.1 GCA_903920425.1 uncultured Pirellula sp.
ATCATTCCAGGAATCCCATTCAATCTTGTCGATGCAACATATAATATCCTTTGTACCCCGTCGCGTCGAATCGTCCAACGCAAGAACATATTCTGATCCAATCTGCGAGGCGAGATCATGAGGGACAGGAATCAAGCAGTTTTTCCGATCTCTCTTGGCAATATGAAAACGCTCGTCACCTTGAAATCCCCGTTCCAGGCCGCCAAAGTCGAGTTTTGCAGTTTCACTGTCGGTAACAATCTCCTGACAAACCAGTCGTAGAAGATCGGGTTCCAATCGCTGTGACCAAATGGTCCAAGCTAGTTTGTATGCACCCAATCCCAATGCAATGAGCGCAGTAACTATCGGCAATGTTTTGGTGGAGAACTTCATTTTGACCGGATAACGATGTCGGTAACCGCAGTCGCCGGATTTGATTCTGATGTAAGAAAACGCGCTATCGGCGGCTTCGGTTCACCGCTTGGTTATGCCGTCTTTCTCGCGATCGTTGTTGTAGCGCGTCGAGTCAGTAGGGCTTCATTGATTGAACGAATTGACGTCATCGGTCCGACAGCGACCACCATTGGCAAATCGCGTAGACGTTCCCTTGTATCCGATGCGGTCCAGCCAGTCAGTTCGCGAATGAATTGGAATACTGCATTTTTTTCGGTTCCAATTTCTGTCAGCGTTAGCTCAAGCAATGGCCAATCGTCATTCGCAATTGTTGAACCAGCAATGACTTGGGTTTTGCCATAAAATCGGTCAACAGAAACATAAATTCCTGGGGACTGGTCGTTTGCGCTACCAACCAGTGCACTCTCGAAAATCCAACCCCACGGGAATTCTCGCGCGAATTTATCTGGCAGTACAATATCGCGGTCCCCATTGAGTTCGCGCCATTCGGAGCGCGCCGCGGTTAGAGCAAGTTCGCGAGCAGTTTCAATCGGAAGAACCATCAGCAACTCGGATGGATTTCAAAGGCCTAACGTCTATAGTCACCCTGGCTACTTACCAACGACTATACCGCCCGGTTCGCGATCTCGGGTGCACCATTTGGTTCTGTCACTACTTTGTAGCAGGTTCAACACCGTCTTCAGTATCTGGCCAGACGAATAGTCCGTTGATCATTTCAATGCAGACTTCGCAATTCAGTGTCAGCGGAAGGCTCGCAAATACACGGTCGTCACGGGCAGCAAGAACAACTTCCTTGATCATTGCTCCGAAGATCTCGGCATATTCGTAGGAGTCAAAAGACGCTAGGTCGTCAATAATTACACTCGATCCGTCGAGTCGGATGATTTGCAGCGTTTGTCCTTCAAACGCGTGATTCGTGATCTCTGCCCACCGAGGGAACTTTATCCAGTTGTTTTCTGCTTCGATGTGCATTGTCCACTCGCCGTCGGGCCCCGCATTCTCGCGAGTGTCGAAAACGATGGCTACGTAACCGCTCTGTTCATGCTCAAAACCGATCTGTATCAGGGCTATGTCGCGTTCCGATGGCCCTGGATTGTCATTCGACTCACGATCGAATGCGCTAGCTCGGCCTTCGACGTATTCACGAAGCGCGATGGCGTCAGGTTTTAGGTCATGCGAAAGCAAAGTGTATTCTCTGACAGAACGGCAACCATCACCGAGCATCCGCGAGTGAAGTCTCTAAAGTCAAAAATGCCCGATCGGATGCTTCGGTGCATGGTTTTGTTCGTCGGGTTTGGGTTGTGTTACAGATGCTACTACTTCAACTGGGTATCTCGCAACGAAAAGACCACGCTAACGCTTGACTCCAATCGGATCTTTCCCGCTTTGTGGGATCTGTCTTCAGATTCGAAAGGATCATCCATGCCGTATCCGCCTCGCGAATCCCTGCGTCCAGAACGATTGGACTCATTTGAAATCGACTTGATCGAATCCAGTTTCGCGCCAACTTCATTTGCAATCGCAGAAGCTTTATTCTTGGCATTTCGGACCGCTAAAATTCGAAGTTCTTCACGATGCTGAGACTCCTTCGACGATCTGTGTTCAACTCGATCTACTCGATTGATCCCCTGCTCAACGATGCCCTGATAGATCTCTTCGAATTTAGCGAAATTCTTTATCACGATCACAAAGGAGCGAAAAGCCCGATAGCCGATGATACGTCGTTGGGAGTCTAAACCAACATCTTCGAATTCTATACTGTCTCCAAATGGATCCTGATTACTGTTTGCCTGGTAACTTCCCTTTTCATGGCTCGATGATTCTCGCGGCGCAATCGAGTTGATTGACAAAAGATCAGCATCAATATGTTGCTCGTTGATCTCCATTTTCTTTAGGAACTCGACCAGCTTCTGCGACTTCTCTTGGTTGTCTTTGCACGCTTGGGATGCTGTCTTTGCGACCGATTCGATCGAAGCATAGATCGCAATTTCATCAGCAGCGATCGACACCGAGGCTTCACCGATGACCGAAATTGTCGGGTTAAGTTCCTGTCCCACCGCTGACAGAGCCCCTGAGCAAAACAAAAGCAAACAAATCGAGCTAAAGCATCGCTTCATAGTTAGTATCACAAGCATTCCGACAGTTATGTGGATCGAGTTTTGAAAAGCTTCACGACGAACGACCGAATTCAGCCAGTTCGAGCGATTGATTCAACGCAAGTCAGATCGGCTGACCGAGCACTTGGCTGCAATTCATTGTTCGCCCTTATTCTCTATATCACGAACACATTTAGCAATATGGTCTACCAATTGTAACAACGTCTTCCTGTGAAAGAAATTGTTCATGCGATGGCTGACAAACGACGCGCCATCAGTTCCAACAATCTGCTCTCGCACAGTACCAATTGCACGTGAAAGATCAGAAATGCCCGATTGCTTTTTTGCTACAGCGATGTCTTCGGGCCAAAGAGCGTACGCATCGATTCCGCAGCAGGCAGCGACGCACTCAGTTTCAAGCAAGCTCAGAAATGGTTCGATCGGTTTTAGTATCGCGTCCAATTCGACGGCACTTCTATGTTGATCATCAAGTTCAACAAACTCGATCCACGCGTCTTGGCCGATGCTGATATCATTGCGGTTCAGTTTCGACATGGACATTCACATCACTGATGGAGATGGTCGGCGTGTGAGGATTCTCGAACAGGCGAAAGAATCTATGTAAGTCCTGGGTTTGGGGTGGGAGCCATTTGAATAAAATCTGGCGACTCTGACCCGTGATCTTGTTCTGCGCTTGCGACGCAGAAACGTCACAAAATTCCAACCCCAAACCCAAGGAGCATCAAACATGATCATTCTCGCTCTCGACCTCGGCAAGTTCAATACCATGTGCTGCATTTACAACTCAGAAACGCACAAACACCAGTTCATCAACGCTGCCACCGAACGAAACTACCTCACCACTCTGTTCAACAAAACTAAGTGCGACCTCGTTGTTATGGAAGCCTGCGGTCCTTCCGGCTGGATCAATGACCTTGCGGTCAGCCTCGGCCACAAGACTCTCGTATGCTCCACCAACGAAGATGCATGGAAGTGGTTCAACGTCAAACGAAAAACCGATAAGGACGATGCATTAAAGCTCGCTAAAATGGCGTCCATGCGACAACTTAAAGCTGTTCATATGCCTTCCGAAGAACACCGTGAGTTCCGATCGCTTGTCAAATATCGAAAAACTCTTGACAGCCGAATCTGCAAAATGAAATGCACCATCCGAGCTTGGTTTGTCAACCACGGCATCACCATCGACACGGGTGAAAAAGCCTGGCACTCCGGTCGCGAGCGAATCAACTCCTTTCGCAAACCAATCGCAGACTGCGCGCCCAATGAACTCTGGAAAGGTGAACTCGACCTCGAACTAACACAACTCGATGCTGTCACCGCACAAATGGACTCCGTCGTGAAGCGGCTTGAAGCAATCGGTAAAAAGGATCCTCGTGTCCAGCGCCTCAGAACTATACCCGGCGTGGGACCTCGTACCGCCGAGATCCTCGTTGCCTGCATCGACGATCCTAACCGATTCCGGAACGGACGCGAAGTCTCGGCTTACTTTGGTCTAGTTCCCCGCCAATACCAATCCGGTGAAACAGACCGCAATGGCCGTATTACCAAACGAGGCAATCCATTGGCCCGCACTATTCTCGTCGAATGCGCTTGGGCATCGCTCCGTTACAACCCATGGGCTAAAGAAATTTACGAGCGTATCTGTGGGAAGCAAAAGACACGCAAGAAGAAAGCCGCTATCGCGTTGGGACGCAAGATCGCAGTCGTGGCTTGGGC
>CAIXME010000748.1 GCA_903920425.1 uncultured Pirellula sp.
ATTCCACGAGATAACCAGTGATCAGGTTCAGCAGACGGACCGCCCAAAACCAAGAGGCCATCGTGCGTCTGCGTTTCAGCAATCCTCGAATGAATCCAAGAGTTGGCTGCAACACAGTCGTCGAAGCCTTCGTTTTCGCAATTTGGCATGATCCAATGGAGATGCCACCCCAATTCCTTTGAGGCTCCGCATTTGCAATTCGAATGGAACGAAGCAACATGCTTGGCAACGCTCGCAGCGCCGGCAATTCCATTCATCATCGAACGATGATCGTGCCCCAAGGGAATGGGGCCATTCCACAGCGAAAGCAGCATCAACACGCGGATTACCATCGCAATCCGGGTTGGGCTTTTTGTGGAAAAGAGTCTTGGCGAACTCATGATCTTCTTCAATAAAAAACGTACTGCGCCGCGTATTACACTCCTTGATAGTAAATCGCTCTGCCCAAAAGGTCAATCGTTTCGTTGCGGCAGATGGAATCACGCACCCATCCAAATCGCAGGAAAAAAGCTGCGAGATCCAATCATTCTAAAAGGAACAAGTGTTTTTCCTGAGGGAACATGCTTTTCAGTGCGACATAGATCCAATCGTGCTCGTGGATACAATTCGTCTATTCACAGTCAACCCATTAGCACTCCACTTTCCCGTCAAACAACCGAGGATGGAATTTATGAAACGCACACTGCAAGCATTCACGATAGCGACCTGCCTTTTTACGCAGACATGCTTTTCTCAAGACAAGGACGCAAAGTCGGATTTGATCGCGGGATTAACGAAACTGGCACAACGAGACGTGTCGTTGGTCGGAGCAGTGGAAGAGCAATCACCGGGCGGTCCTGCCCTCCCTGGCGGATTGCAGCAGGTTGTCGTAATTGGAAAAGCGAACCGCACGGATCACTATCAAGGAGACATCGAAGTCCTCACCACGACAGGGGGTGATTTTGTTCTCGTGTCCAAAGACGATCTGCCAGGGATCAAGATCTTCAAGCATGACGAAGATACAGTGTTTGTTCAATCGCATACGGAAGAACCATTTTCACTAGGCCAACTGTCGAAGAACATTTCGCACTTGGCCAATTGGAAAGCCCTTTCTGCAGCGGTCAAGGAATCCTCCGAATTCCAATCGACAGGCAAAGGAAAAGTTACCGAGGTTCGAGTTGTGATCGCCAAGGACTTTATACCTGCCGATTCCATGCCAGCGATTCCGGCCATACCTGGAATGGCCGGTGGTGTAGCAGGGAACAACGTTGCTATTAGAATCGCGGGCGGTCCGATACAACCATCAATTACAGAGCTTGCTGTAACATTCAGTCTTAGCCAAACGAAAGAAATCGTCGGATTGACATACGAGTTGCAGTATGACGAACCCATGGCCAAATTCATGAAGGTCGGCGCGGTCGCGATGGTTCAAATAGATGGTACGGTCAAAGCCCCTACCTTGATCGAAAAAGATGACGTCACGGGTGACGACGCAGAAAACAATGCCGCGCTGGGCGAAAAAGTCATCTACGACTTCGATGTTGTGAGCACTCCATCCAAGAAGGCAGCCGAGTTTCCAGAACAAGCCAAAGCGATGCTCAAGAGCCGCAAATAGCTAGAATCTGCTCTTCCAAATCCCGTGCAACGTTGTGTACTTGCTACGTTGCTTGCATGAGTCCACGCAAATAGCCCGCAGCATAGAGGCGTCCGAGCATTTCATAGCCGGGCGTCTCGTTGGACTCACCAGCCATGGATGGAGCATGATCGGGTCGCACAGTACCTTGAAAAC
>CAIXME010000749.1 GCA_903920425.1 uncultured Pirellula sp.
ATCGGATTCTCTGAACGGGTTCGCAAGACTGAAATGGCCAACATAGGAGTAGGCCACTGCAACTGCGAAGTCGTCAGGATGGCCAAGACAACTCATAAAAACGCGTGAGCCATGCGCCGCGGTATCCAGTTCGACGACAACATCGGTAGAGTCTCCATTGCTAAGGACGATTTCAACATTGACTCGCTCCGGTGCCAGATCCAACGTGGGCCCTTGCTTTGGTCGCGAATTGCAAGAACCACCGAGCATCAAAATGACCCAAGCTACGATCCAAAATGGATAACATCGCTTCCTCGATTCTGTGGTCATCATGATTTCGCCAAGTTGGTGTGAAAACGCAGGTGGCGGCAAACACCCGAATACCCTCTCCAGAACACCCCAGAGAGCACTTCGGTGACATAAGCAATTCGCGTTCGCAACGTTCTCCAATTGCCTGAGAACTTATTTACTTGGATCGATTTCGGCCACATTCTGTTCTGGTATTTTAAGCCCAACACTCCACAGGATTGACTTGCTGGCGAACTGGGCGAACTCCTCGGAATTCATTTTTTGGAATTTCTTTAACTCATCGACGGATGTCGCATACGAATCGCCGGACGGACCGGGATCTGGACCTCCGCGAACGACGAAAATAATGGACTCGCCAACAATGCCGTTCTTCTCAGCCAGGCGAATGGCAGTCGAGGCGTTATGGTAAATGGAAGCGCTAAGATACTTGCCAGTCCCATAATCGTCGAAGTCACAAACAAACCAAAGCGTTTTCTGTCCCTCTTTGCTTTCCAAAAGCACACGATCAGCCTTCAATGACTGGGCAGGATTGGAGCAGCCAGGAATAAGGACAGAAAACAGAAGGCAGGCTCCAAGCCCCAACGCGAACGCGATGATATTTTTCAAAATAACTCTCTTTGGCTAGCTTACCACCGACGAACCGGCAATTTCCCTGCGTGCTTTGAGCAATCCAGACAGATGCCAGTACTACTGAACGCTCCGCGGCAATGGCTTGCTTTGTATGTGTCTTCGACAGAATTGATTGATGAGAAGAAATATGAGTATACCAATTATTACTGAACGCTACACCTCTCCTAATAGCGTCCCCAACCATACAACAAACCAGCAACAGCTTTCCACATCCATCTCTGGCCATGAACCCCGAGGCTACGTAAGTGAGGCACTACGCATTTGGCTAATGTAGATGCCGCTAGATCAATCCCAGACTCTTAACGGCAACCGGGGACACTACAATCAAACCTCGCTCTCCAAAACTACGCACTTCTCAACTCCTGTGCATCGCCTTGCTAATTTCATTGTCTCACTATTGTACGATCCTTCTTGGCTTCAATTCTCGCTTCGAAGCATTAATCTTGTCTGCTCCCCAATGGTGTTTTGCACCGCGGACCTTCAAGAACTCGATTAACTCCGGCGAGTTATCGTACAACACCGCCCAATCCAACACGGAAAACCTGTCGTTCTCGTCTCCAAAGAGTGGAAAAGTTTGGTTGATATCTGCCCCGCCATCAACCAGCAAGGTCAACATACCGATCTGAAGTTCTGAAGGCTTCTCATGGTTGATCGCTTCAATAATCGCTCGTCCGATGTTTGGATCCGCCCCTTGGTCAAGCAACCATTGTATGGCATCCATTCGGTCCTTTCTAACAGCAATCTCGAGAGGCCGCGACTCTTTCGGTGACTTCAGATATCCATTCGGGTCACATCCTGCAGCGACTAGCTTTTCCAAAATAGCAATGCCGCACCCCTCCCTCACCGCTGCGCCTAGCCACGTGTCACTGCTGTATTTTGCATGCTTAGAAAGGAAGCTCGTATCGCCAGAAAGCAACTCGTTGATCCGCTCATTATTTTGCCACGAAATGGCGCCCGAAAGCTGAGATCGCTTTTGGTTGTCATCCAGTTGATCCGGGGGAGTGCCTAACAATTGATGGTAAGGCGATGGCTTGGTCGAGTCATGGGCGGGTTTCGGATTCTTTCGACGGTAGCATACACCGCAGAGCCCATCGTTCCGCACCGAAATGTCGACTAAGACCCTATTTTTGCATTGAGTGCACTTAACTCGACCATCGTTTTCGTGACCTTTGCTTGAACTAAACCAAGACCAAATTCGTCCAATCATCTTCGTGGCTCATTCGAATAGCGGAAGTGGCTGTCATCGCGTTGGTCAGCCGACGAAAAAGGTAACACTCTACTGCGGTACAACCGGTGGCTTGGATACATCGCTTGGTACGGATTGTTCTTTGGCCGAGTCGACTCTGAAAAAGACCAACGTTTTCGGGTCGCTACCAGGCCCCGAATCAAATCGCGAGGGACGCTTGTTTGGGCCACCTCCAATGATCAATAGTGTATCTCCACGCAGTCGAAACAGACATTTGTTATCCGGCAGTTTCTTTTCACCACAGGAGAGTTCGATCAAGTCCATGTGCTGTTTGGGCGAGTCCTTGGAAATACTCATTTTGCCGGTCCATGAAGGCTCCTTCGTTCCATTGATTTCAGCCGTCAACTCAATTCTGGAGTTCTCAATCGTCAAAACAAGCAACTGAGAATCGGAAACAGAAGCTTGCCACGTACCCTCGAGTACGCCTTCATTGCGCGTCGCATGGGTGTCTGCCGCGACACAGCAACTCGCAATCACAAGTGAGAAACTTATCAATATCGATATCCGCAACAATCCATCCATCGGATGCTCCATTTAGTTTGGACAAAACAAAAACCTCGCCCCATCACGCCCCAGCACGCCCCAGCAACGTGCTCGAACTCGTGCTCGAACTCGTGCTCGTGCTCGAACTCGAACTCGCACATCGCCTTAATCACGCCATGAATCCCGCAGTGAGTATACCGTACCAGCGTCACCCGAAGCTTTGTCGCGCTCTATCCGAACCGTCGAACCAAGCGGAACAGGGATAGTCATCGTCGAATAGTTGCTAGAGTAGCCTTCGGCAAATGACTCTATGGCAGATGCAACAAGAGTGTCGATCAGGTATGCATGGCCGACCAACAAGTTCGTACAGCTTTCCGCAGCTTGCAGGCGCAACAATAGGAAACAAGGACGTTCGGGAGAGAACGATTCAGTGATAGAAAGTTGTCGGAGCGAGTCTACCATGTTTTCTCATAAGCGAGAAACGGTACGCCATCGAAAATCGGGTCGCGAGAAACATTGCGAACAAATCCTGTGCTTTCGTAAAGCCGCTGTGCGACAACCATCGTCGACTGCGTCCACAGAACAGCACTCCGCAACCCTTGAGCATGAATCGATTCTAGTGCCGCTGTCATCAATGCCCTGC
>CAIXME010000750.1 GCA_903920425.1 uncultured Pirellula sp.
AAGGCTTCGATTTGGTGGATCTCTGCGATCGGTCAGTTGACAGGTCACATGGTTCCAGCGAACCCACCACAAGCAGCTGGTGCAACATTCGAATACCTCAATGCAACACAATGGGGTGGTCCTTCGAAGTTCAGCAGCATGCACGGATCGTCCGTTCAAATGTCGTATTGTGATAATTCGGTTCGCTCTGTTCCATTCAGCATGGAAAGCCGCTTGTGGCTGATCCTCGGCGGTATGGCAGACGGACAACAAGGTATCCTCGAAGAGTAAGGTTTCTGTCCATGAAGTTGTGGCATTTTCTATCCTTGAGCCTCGTAATGGCTGTAGTTGTTGGATGCAGTGAGACCCCTAAGGGAGCAGTACCTGCAGATAATCCAGCAGTTAAGCCACCGACCACCACTGTAACCAACCCAGATGGTACCGAGACTCAGGCTGGCGGATTGGGCGTTGCCCCAACCGTTGAGTAGAGGCTACTCATACAAGAAAAGGGAACACAGAAATGTGTTCCCTTTTTTTTTGCGCTGTTCTTAAAGCGGACGATGTAAAGCTTCTTGGTCTTAAACGTAGCGGAAGATGTAAATCTTCCGACGTCGTCTTGGTAGCGGAAGATGTGAATCTTCCGGTGCGGAGCCTTTACGTCTAGCGATTCCCGATACGTATGACGGGCGATTGCTTCGAGCGATTCGCCGGAACTTCACAAGTTCCGCTACATGTCTTGTTGCCGAGTACGTTTTCAAACAAAAAATTGAACAGGAGGAAACAGAGGTAACGGAGATTTGAAATCGGTGTTCCCTCCGTTTCCTCGGTGGTCTCCTGTTCATATCCCATGCAAAAAAGTGGGACGTACTCGTAGCGGAAGATGCGAATCTTCCGAGGTCATCTTGGTAGCGGAAGATGTGAATCTTCCGGTGCGGAGCCTTGATGTATTGCGATTCGAGATATCCAGGACGGGCGGTTGCTACTGGCGATTCGCCGGAACTTTCACAAGTTCCGCTACGCTTGAGTTCAGCTACGTGTTGAGTTCCGCTACGATTCCGTTTCGTTATTCTCGAAACCCAACGATTCCAGAAACGTCCGGCCGCGCCACAGCAAATACGTCAGCGTGGAATTGGATTTTCCAGGCTTTGGGAACGGTTCGTAGATGGTTCTCTCGCCATCGTAGACGAAGACGCGTGATTCGTTTCCGCGGATGCCTTTGGCCAACATGGCTGTATGCTCGAAAAATGTTCCCACGAATATGATCTCAATCGATTCAAACTCATCGCTTAGATCCGTAATCCATTCAGAAACTAACATGGCTTGTGCGGGCAGCAACTGATCTGGTGCGGATTCGAACGCATCGGGGTGATCGATATCCCAACCCGCGAAGATCGCATAGGCGTCATCCATCGAGATGTTGGCCAAGTCATCGGAAAACGTATGCGTAAGAGGCCCTGAGATTCCGATGTTGCTAAAGATCGAGTCCTTCAGGTCGTATTCGTAACGAAACAAAAAGCATTCTTGCGGGCGGTCGAATCCCGGCCAGCTCAACGGACGTTGGTCAAGCAGCTCCATTCGGCTCGGCGCGATGCCCATTTGTTCGTTTTGCGCGAGCCAAGTGGCCAGGCGGGATTCCGCAATAGCTGCAGGGGTTCGCCATTGCTCATCGATTTTCTCCTCGAGACCAAGTTCTTCTGCATAAGCGATTACGCGCTGTCGGCACGAGAAATCGCTCGCCAGGTCGATGATCATTTGCTCCCCGTTTTTGTCCCCAAGTTTTGCGAGAGCGAAAGCGGCTTCAGCTCGAATGCGTCGGTGGCTCAGTTTTGCGGCTTGGTTCAGTTTGCCAATCGCCGCTTCGTTGCCGATTAGTCCAAACGTGTCGCAAAGGGATACGCAAAGCGAAACGGAATCGAAAAGGATCTTTTGTATGTTTCCAACGGAGCTGCCAAATTTCGAAGGGTCTTCTTCGAGAAGCCCGAGTTGGTTGACGAGGCCACTCATGAGTGTCAAAAGCGAAGCGAATTGGTCCTTGGCAGGATGCTCTGCCAGATTTCTCGAACGCATTGCGTGGTTCGCGACGTCCAGGGCGGGGGACAGCACCGACGGATCGGTACTTTGTAGAAGTCTAGGAAAGACGTTTTCGATGTCCCAAGTCTTGGATTGGACCAACGGGGAAAGTGCCAGGGAAACTTCCGCCCAATTACTGGGTGATTGCGACAGGAGCAAGTCGACCCCCAAAATGATCGCCGTTGGGTGCCCGCTCGCAAAAAGAACTTGGATCAAGCTGCCTTCGATCCGCGATAACCCGAGGCCATACACCTTTGTATAAAGGATCGCAACATGCTGAACGAGTACCAGACGTTGCAGGTGCAGAACGGTCAGATCGAGCGATTGTTGGGAAATGGACTGGCGAAACCAACGGACAAGCTGGGTAAGGAATTGTTCAAGGCATGCGTTTTTCTTGGTCCGGACCTCGCCCAGTTCTGGGAAAATGTCTTCTGAATCGCAAAGCCAATGCGCGACGAGGATCGACCAATTGGGATCATCTGGTTCTTGCCAGTTGGCTGGTGCGAGGCCGGGGCTAGATTCGGAATCCGCCAAGTCGAGCCTTGATTGAAGAGTTGCCTGTGTGACTTCGGCCCATGCGTAGGCGGACTCGGGAAATTCGAAAGGGATAGGTTCCATGAAACAATTAGGTGCGATACGAGGTTTTGAACTAATCAATAGGCAAACTGTATCGTAGAATGTCGGCCCATGGAAACCAAGACACCCGAAACATTTGACGATCTACAACTCTCTGCCATCACTCTGCGCGCGATTCGGAAGCTCGGCTACGAGAAACCGAGCCCAATTCAGGCAAAGGTAATTCCTTGGGCCTTAGAGGGTTATGACGTAATTGGTCAGGCTAGAACAGGGACCGGCAAAACGGCTTCGTTTGCTATTCCGATCTTGGAACAGTTGGACCCACTTCGCAGTTCGCCGCTGCCTCAGGCGCTCGTATTGGTACCAACGCGTGAGCTTGCCGCCCAAGTGCACGGAGAATTTGTCAAGCTGGCACAGGGATGCCCCACCGAAGTGTTGGAGGTTGCTGGCGGAAAGCACATGACCAAGCAGTTGCAAGCGTTAGGACGCGGGGTCCAAGTCGTCGTGGGAACACCTGGTCGAGTAATTGATCACATACAGCGAGGTTCGCTCAAACTCAGCAACATTTGGTGCATTGTTTTGGACGAAGCGGATCGAATGCTGGACATCGGTTTCCGGCCTGACATCGAACGCATATTGCGAAAGTGCCCCGAGAACCGTCAAACGCTGCTGTTGAGCGCCACGTTGGATGCGGAAGTTAAAAAACTGGCTGAACGCTATTTGTTCGAGCCGGTCATTGTGGATTGCTCGGAAAAAGGGGTCTCCGTCGACACCATCGAACAGCGGTATCTCAACGTATCGCCAGAGCGAAAATTCGACATCTTGGTTCAACTTTTGACACGAGAGAAGCCGCCGCAAACGATCATTTTTTGTCGCACCAAATTGGGAACTGCCAAGCTGCACAACCAACTGCAACGAGCCGTTGCTTCGATCCCAGAACTGGCGGACATGCGATTGGATACGATCCATGGAAATATGAACCAGTCACAACGCGATTCGGTATTCAAATCGTTGCGCAATGGAGCCATCCAAATTCTGGTGGCGACGGATGTTGTTGGCCGTGGGATCGACGTATCCACCGTCTCCCACATCATCAACTACGACTTGCCTGATGATTGCGATGATTATGTGCACCGCGTAGGACGGACCGGCCGCATGGGACGCGAGGGTATCGCGTTCTCCTTCGTCGCCAAAGGCCAAGGGGAGTTGCTTACCGAGATTGAGCAGCGTATCAATCGTCAGTTGATTGCCGATCCGCTGGCACAAGACATCAGTAGCCCAAAGAAACAGGCAATGGTAAAGGCCGCTGCTGCTGCCGCTGAAATGTCACCAGATGATGTCGTCGCGTCGGATGAACCGAAAAAGAGAAGACTAAATCCAATGCGTCGCGTGGTTTCGGGACGATCGAAACGTCGATAGGATAAAGTTCTTGGGGGGGCACATGCTAGCCCCCATTATTTTTGTTCCAAGTCGTTCATCATCCAAGTGATGTACTGTTCCCAGCCTTGCCGGTCGTGGCTTGTAACCGCCTTAAATCGGGCTTCTTTTTCGGGCGCAATACGTTGCAAGAAGTCTTTTGCCATTTCCAACGTGCGACGGCTGTCACCAATTCTGCCGAGTTGCTTTTGGCAATTGGAAATCTGGGTCATAGCCTCTAGGGATTCCGGCTCATTGATAAACCGGTTAGCTGCATCGCGGTACGCCGCAAGTGCTTCTTCGTATTCACCGGCTTCGTATAACAAATCGGCTTCACCGAAGAAACTGTTTCGAAGATAGCTTTCGATGTTGGGAGTCGAGCGGAGGCTGTCTTGGACTGCGGTAATCTCCTGCCTCAGTTTTCCATAGGTACTGCGAGACTGCTTGAGTAGTTCTTTGTGCTCGGATTTCCACTTTGCGATCGTATCTTCATTGGCGATTCGGTTTTCCAACAGCAGCAATTTGGGCCAATCAGCAGCCAGCTGGTATGCTTTTGCGGTCGTGTAGAGCATATCGATTCGGCGTGGATCGTTTTCAAAGCGTTGCATGCATTCCTCGATGCGAGCGATACTTCTGACCAATTCGTTGTAGCTCTGCTCCATCGTGGTGAAATTCTCGAAGGAGCTTGACGGCGAGTCTGAAATCGCCTTTTTCGCTTGAGCTTGCAGCATCTCACCTCGTTGAAACAAGAGCGATCCGAGTTCAAAAAGGGATTCTCGCCAGATTTGGCTTTCTGGCTTCAGGTCACCGTAGTACAAGTTCTGGACAATGAGCTCTTCGGCTTCTCGGTAGCGATCTTCGCTGGCAAAGATTCTCGCTAGTTCTAATCTCGCATCGTACGAGAGAGATGTATTGGTGTTACTTTCGAGCAGTTTGTTCAGCTTGGTTGCTGCGACGTCAGTCGCTTCCATCGATTTGTAGTTGCGAGCTTGGGCTAGTAGCCCTTTGGGCTGGTTCTCGCGAGACTCGAAATGCAAATACATGTCCAGCAGTTTATTGCTCTCCTTGAAGGCACCTGCGTGGCGGTAATTCTCTGAAGCTTTGAATAGGAGGTCGCTGTATTCAGGCAGCCGCATCGACATGCTTGCGAGCTTGTCGTAAGCTTCCGCAGATGTTCTAAAGCAAGTGCTCACGAAACCATCATCGACTTTCTTGCTTTTCTTAGTCTCGTGCGCCCACAGATCATAAAGCCGACTTTGCAGTCTTAGTCTATCGATAGTGTCGCACATTTTGCTTGGTAGCAATTGAGAGAATTTAGCCGCATCCTCGAATGCCTTGAGGTCGACCATCCGTTCACCTGAGGCGACGACTTTCTTTCGCATGTCCGAAATCGGCATCCAATCGTTTTGGTACCATTTGAGCTCGCCGAAGTTCTTCGTAACGTGCTCCAGCGTGTCGACTGCATCTGAGAATTTGCCTAAATCAATGAGCGTATCAATTTCCTCAAGTCCGCTCACCAAACTTTCCGGTTCGTAGGGCGAGGAGAGACGTAACGCGCTGAAGGTACTGACGGCTTGCGTGGCGTTTCCGAATTCGCGTTGAACGCGACCTAGCTCCAGGTTGCTCTGACGACGAATGGTTACCGACGTGTTTCCAGCTGCGATAGCGCGCAGGAAATTATCATTTGCTGCTTGTAGCAGCTTCAAGCGAGAGTCACCCTTTTGATCTTTTGCTAGCCTCAGCATACAGCGACCATAGATCAATTCGGCGTCGGGTCGGAGGGGGGAGTCAATGGGGAGCTGGTCCAGAATCTTTGATGCCCCAAGAAAGTCACCCGCGATGTAGCGGGTCTGCATCTCCTTGACGTTGGTCCTATCGACTTCGTTCGGGCCTGTTCTGGGAAGAAACCGCCATGACTCGATGCGTGCCATAGCGGAATCGGTATCTTTTCGCCCGAGGGAAAGATCGATATCGACCAGTCGCTCGAGGGAATCGGCGCGTCCCTGAGGCCATCGCTCGGCGGCTATCTCAAGTGGTGATTCTGCATCGTCCCAACGAAAAAGGTCGTACAGCGCCATCCCGAGATAGTAGTTCCCTTGCCCCTCGTATCCATCTGGAAAACTGATGTCGCGGCTCTTTTGAAGATGCTTTACGGCTTTCTCGTTGCGTTCGGTAGCGATACGGCGCTGAGCAATAGCCTCTGCAGCTTTGCGTTCACTCACTCCGAGCAAGAACTCTTTCTTGGAAATATCGCCACGCTTCTTTAGATCCTTGGTTTCAATCGAACGGGCAATGCGCGCCGAGGATTCACCATCACCTCGCTTCATCAAACGCAATGCAATCTCGAGCCGTTGTGTATGGTCGGGCTCTCTGTTGGTGTAAAGGTATAGAACAAGCACAGAAAACGAAGCAACCACCAAGCCTGCAACAACCCCCAGGAGAAGATTGCGGCTGAGACCTCGACGAGATCTATTCGCGAACCTAGAGGATTGCATGGATGACACCATTTTACGAAACGCCGACGATCATTTTTGAAATTGCAGACAAGGGAGCGTAAAACAGCAGTTCGCGCCAAACGGAGTCAAACATCATTCGTGCTGTCAAAAGTCCTATCCAAAGAACCAGTGACCCCTCCGCAATGTTTCGCAGAATCAAGGCTGCATGCCTTGTGGGAAGCGGCCTATCAACCAACTCTCGAAGCGAGTCTTTCTGCTCGGTCGATATGGCCAATGTGTTGGAGTGGTTTTGCTTAGGTGCAGCAATTGGTTCGTGCGATCCCGCGGCGATGGATGCGGATCCCAGATAAGGAACGCCGGACCGCTCGAGCCATCGGATTGTGGTTGGCAGTTCATCGTAGGTCTTGGCTGCAGATGCAGTGGTGTCGCTTTTTCGTTTAGCAGGGCGATTTCGTTTCGAGGTACTCGCAATGACTTTCGATCCGAATTGCGGGCTAATCCAGGCAGCAAGGAGGATCCAGACGGCGCCGACCAAGACAACCAAGATACTCATTCTGCCGACGGTAATGGACTGGACCAATGGTTCCAGTTTTGGCGCGCCGGTGGTGGAGAGAAACCCTCGTGCTTTTGCTTTGAGTCGCTCAAGAGTCAGTTGCATCGATTCCAATTTTTGAGTTTCAAGCTCAAATGACTGCTCGATCTGCTTTTGCGTTTGCAGCGCCGGTGGCCCAACATCGCTCGATGCACTTGAGGAATGGGAAGTCAGTCGAAATGGTCCTGCTTGGATCTTGGTTTGTTCTGTGGCAATGCGTTCATCCTTTTCAGCAGGATCGGTCGCGATTGCTAGTTTGTCTCGCTCTCGATCGAGTTCAAACCGAAGCTTGGCGTGAGCATTCGATTCGACGATCCATTTTTGCTTGAGGATCTGTTTGGAGAGTTCTAGGCACTCCGCAGTTTGCATTTTTGGAACGGTAAGTTCGTCGAGCATTTTCTCGATTTCCGACGATTGCGACCGAGCATTCAATTGCAAGACTACGCGGACTGAGCGAAGTTCCGACAACGTCGAGTGGCTTTGTGCCGTATCGGTCGCTTCGATTCGTAGCAGCTGGAACGGGAGTTCCTCGGCGCCTCGATTGCCCGGTTTGAGTCGCTCTAGCATGGTCAAGCGATGCTCAGAGATAGCTATGTTTGTTGATAACTGGTATCGAACGGGTTGAATGGGCAATAGATTGGCAACCCACAGGCTCAATGATAGCGTAGCCATCATGCTGATCCACCAAATCGCTTCCGGAACGGGCGAATGGTCTTTGGGCTGTCCTGGAGCAATCTGCTTCACTTGGGATCTCATTGCGAGGAAGGCACGGATGTCGGTAACCTGCTCAAACTACTTCGGCTTTCAGCCCCTCAAAACTGAACAATTCATTTCGTCATCCCTCTCCGAAAATATCGCTCAATCCGGAAACTCTTCCTAAATTACATAGTTCCACATATCCGATGAACAGAAAGGGCCTGGTCAGATTCGTTTTGCGTTTCGTTGCTCCAAGCCTGTAATCGATTTGAAAACGCTGGAGGATTTAGCCGTGAGCAGCTCAGACTTTGCCAAGAAAACTATCAAGTCGTTAGCGATTGCCGCATTACCGACGCTGGTATTGTTTGCTAGCGGGTGCAGTCTCTGTTGCAATCCGTTAGTAGATAACTACACAACGTTCGGCTCGCGAACGCCGCGAACCGATATGCAGCACGGTCGTGTCGGGTCGGTCTTTAGCGATCCACAAGGTGCGCCTGGTATCGTTGTTCAGCATTTGGAATCCGAACAAGACGGGATGGATTACGAATCCCATCCTGTTCAGTATGATGGTGAGCAGTATGACGGCGAGCAATACGAACGAGATTCGATCTTGGTCGAATCTGCCGATACAAGCGAATCATTCTAGCGATTCGATGTAGCCGATTACGTTTTTAGCAAGCAATCGCGAGTCGGTGCCAAAGATCTTCTGAAAGTCGAATGCTCGTTCGGGTGCTTCGTAGTCTTCGTACGGTGGTCTGTTGGCAACGTGCGTCATGTAAAGACTGAATTGCTTTGGTCTACGTTGCGATAGGTATGCGGTCATCGCCCAAGAGACACAATAAGCTTTTTGGGATTCTATTTTGAATGGTTTATCACTACGAATCATGCCGTCAATCAAGCGGTAGATGATCTCTGGTTGCTTAACCAGCTCTCGCCATTCCTGGCGTCGGGATTCGGGCCACATGGAGGTCCTGTCCCGCGAGTTAAGCCCAGACAAGGACGGGGATTCAAACATGGTTGCAAACCCTTCGGCCAGCCAGAGCGGGGTGCTCGAGAGTCGTTGATGCAATCCCGTGTTGAATGCCAGTTGGTGCGTCGCTTCGTGGCAGATGGTCTCAAGCGTGTTGATCCCGAGGGCGACCGGCGATTCAAACAGGACGATGCGATTGCTGTTCTGCGAATAGTAGCCGACGCAGTTGGGTGGCAGCGTAGCACCCTCGAGTTGAGCATAGCGAAGGAACTCGTTTTTGGTCCCGAAGACGACCGCGACCAGAGGAAACTCGATATCGCGAGTCAGTAATTGTCGCGTACGGCAGTACAGTTGTACCGAGTGGTGGATACTGCGAAAACGTTGCGTCCAAGCCTGCATATGCTCGGCGCGCGCAACGACGTAGTAGGGGCCTTCTTGTTTGATCGCATAGTTGCGACCGAACTCAGATCGCAATTCGTTGACCAATTCATTGCGATTGATGGCGACAAATCGTTCTTCGGTTACCGACCTGCTGAGGATGTTTTCGTTGTCGAGCGTTTGGATGGCACCGTCGTTCCTCATGACCAGAGTCTTGTCTGAGAACAGCCCGATCGGGACGCCCGCTGCGATGCTATCCCTCATCTTGATCACGAGTACAGGTGGCCTTTGGTCCTGGCTATTGTTCGGTTGAGGGCCTGCGTTGGAGTTGGACGGATTCGTAAACGAGTGGCCAGCGTCACGCATTTGCGTGTCAGCGAAATTGGAAGCCTCGATGCTCTCGTTCGTTTGCAGTGGAGCTTTCGCAGCGTGCGCGGTCACCAAGAATCCATCGGTGACTTGACTCGAGTTGTCGTTGGCTGCAAGTGCGGGGGCGTGAGAGATCTCAGTCCGGTCGCAGCCTACAAAATGGCAAAAGAGAATTGCCACCGCATAGGGCCAAAGACCGAAGGAAAGTCGGATCGAGTGAAATCGAGATAGTGAGTCGTGCACCATAGCTGAACTTTAGGTTCTGGAAGCGGGTCCGGCTTTGGTGAAATGGGTAGTCTGGGACGGCAGGTAAATTGTTGGTGATGGGCCTGAAACAAATTTGCCGATTTTGCGGGAAGATAAGGGGTCCGACTCGACGGACCCAACCGCGAAAAAATGGAATTGGCTCTATGAAAAACACCGTTCAGCTCTGTCTCGTCTTGCATAACCACCAGCCCATCGGGAATTTCGATGGAGTCATTGAGCAAGCGTACAACGACAGCTACCGGCCATTTCTCGATGTTTTCGAGGGTTTTGAGCACCTCAAACTCGCTCTGCATACGTCCGGACCGCTCATGCTTTGGTTGGCCCAACGGCATCCGGAATATCTGGACCGGATCAAAGCCCTCGTTGCTGCGGGGCGAATTGAGATCGTAGGCGGTCCGTTTTACGAACCTATTTTGACGATGCTGCCAAGCCGAGATCGTATTGGACAGATAACCAAATACACCCGTTGGCTTCAAAGTCGCTTTCATACCGCTATTTCTGGGATGTGGATGCCTGAACGAGTGTGGGAGAGCCAGTTGACACGCGATTTGGTTCCTGCCGGAATGCAATACACCATTCTGGATGACTATCATTTCCGTGCGGCAGGTTGGGCTGATTCGCAACTGACGAATTACTTTCTAACAGAAGACGATGGCCATGTGTTGCGAGTGTTTCCTGGCAGCGAAAAGCTGCGATACCTGCTCCCTTTCGCACCACCCTCGCAAACGATTGACTACTGCCGACAAGTTGCAGATCAATCGCCGGGCTCGGTGCTTCTTTTTGGAGACGATGGTGAAAAGTTTGGAACATGGCCCAACACGCGTGAGCATGTTTATGAGCGAGGTTGGCTAAGGCAGTTTTTTGAGCTGTTGACTGAGAACCGCAATTGGTTGCGCACGTCAACGCCTTCTGAGGTGATCACCGAAACACCACCAGCTGGCAACATCTACTTGCCTGACTGCTCGTACCGCGAGATGACAGAATGGGCATTGCCCGTTGAACGACAGTCCTCCTACGATGCGGTGGTGCACGACTTGGAGCATGATTCGAGATGGCCGCAGATCAAACCGTTTATGCGTGGCGGCTTCTGGAGAAACTTTCGAATCAAATATTCCGAAGCGAACGAAATGTATTGCCGGATGTTGGATGTAAGCCGCCGCTTGGAATTCGCGCGACGAGGGAACGCGGACAAATCGCTGTTGCCACAAGCCGAAGACCATCTCTACCGAGGGCAATGCAACTGCCCATACTGGCACGGCGCTTTTGGTGGAATCTATCTACCACATCTTCGAAATGCCACATACAAGGAATTGATCGCCGCGGACAATTTGATCGAGCGAGCCAATGGGTTGCACGGCGAGTGGGTGGACGTCACCACCGAAGATTACAACAAGGACTTGTTTCCTGAGATCCGTCTCGCAAACGACCAACTCATCGGTTATTTCGCACCCGCGACCGGTGGCATGCTTTACGAACTCGATGTCCGAGGTATCGAGCATAATTTGCTTGCTACTATGCAGCGACGACCAGAGCAGTACCATGAGAAAGTGCTGCAAGGAAACAGCCAATCCAACGACGAAACGGCCAGCATTCACGACCGCGTGGTCTTCAAACAGCAAGGGCTTGAGAGCCGATTGCAGTACGACCGTTACGCTCGCAAGTCGATGATCGATCACTTCTTTGACGATCGTGTTTCGGTCGACGAAGTGCAACGCGGTGCGGCCATGGAACGAGGGGATTTCGTTTCTCTTCCGTTCGATGCAAAACTGCGTCGCGGGTCAGGCAAGATTCAAGTGCAATTGAGACGCGAGGGGAACGCGTGGGGCGTCCCGTTGACGATCACCAAGGGAGTGACGCTCTTTGCGGGTAGCCATGCCCTCGAAATGACTTATCTGATCGAAGGCCTACCGCCAGGAAGACCGTTCCA
>CAIXME010000751.1 GCA_903920425.1 uncultured Pirellula sp.
AATTTCTGATCGAAGTGGAATATCTTCCGATTTGGATACACCGCAATTCTGGCACCAAATCCATCGTGCTCGAACGGGCAGCAAAATTCCGCATCCCGTTTCATACAGTCCCTCTACGCGATCCCATCCTTCCACGACTTGAACGTCGTAGCTGCAAGCATCGCATTTGGCACGTCCGCATTGAGGCATTTTGATTCGACGAACGGCTGGCATCACCGAGCACGAGGAGTTGACTCAACGCAAGTCAGAACGCCCGACCGAGTGCTTCGTGTGCATGCCATTGTTCTGCGAATTGTACATTGACAATATAGTCGCGTAATCAGTTTTTCCCTGTACGAAGATCAAAAAGTGTCAACGTCTCCGTTACAGGCATCGATTCGATCTGATAATACCAATCGGCGGGCAGTGGAAGATAGTTAGCAAGGTTGCATTTTAGTTCGCCGAACCCCGATTCGTCTGCATTGACTTCGATGAAATGTCCGTTGGAGCATTCGAATGCGAGAATTGTCAAAGTACGTTCAATTGCATCCAACTTGGAAACATGCAAAGCAAAGACTTCGCTCCAGGAAATCTCTCCTCCCCAATCTGTAATCAACTTTCGGTCATTGCAACTTAGTGGCATCGACTTGGATTTCTTGAATCGCAGAACGCCTGGGTTCAGCGAGCCCGAGCAGGTGACTCAACGCAAGTCACAACGGCTGATCGAGGGCTTCGTCTGCAACCCATTGTTATTTGCTTTCCGCCTGCTTTGCCGACCGATAATGCTGATCCATCACCAGTTGAAAAAGTTTATCCGAATCAGCGTGCCACTCTGATCCGTCGGGCCATGTATCAGTGAACAAATTTCCGATCACGGCTGCCGTAGAGTGGATGCATGGGGTGCCTTCATGATATTCATAAATCGCAGTGAACAGCTTTGAAATGGCAGTTTGAGGCCCGTCACGATCTTTACGGTACCAAATCTCCCGTGCGGTTTCGGTCAAGTCACAGTCGGGGCGTCGGGCGAAGTACAGTTTCGCGTCAGCGATGTCTGTTGCGAAGTGTGAAAGTCGTTCGGGATACCGAACCGCCATCAATTGCTCAGCGCACGATGCCGCCCATTGAACCGCGAGACCGCGTTGTCGGTCTTCAAGATCGACTGCGAGCGTGTGCTTCCAGTAAAAGCCATGGGCATCGAATTGCTGTTTTGCCTCGGCTACGCGGTCCACTGACATCACCAATCTTGGCTCAAGCCAAATAACGACACGCATCACCGCGGTCGCGGCGAGTGATGCTTGATTTGAAAAAACGGCCGACCCGCGACTCCGGTGCATGCGATTGGTATTTGCGTCTTCTATCGGATCGCCCTGGGATGGCGAGCAGTCTCTCGACGTCGGAGGAAAGTGGTCGCCAAACCCGCATGAACGATTCTAGGGCAACCTTGTCCTCGCTTGGCCAATTGATTCCCGCAAGTACCTTCGTAGCCATTTTGACATCTCCATTAGTGACAGACAGTGAATACTGTGGAAAGTCGTCAACATGGCCATCGTAGAGTGGCTTTAGTGTCGCAAGCACCGCGGCACACGCTTCAATTCGGGCGTTTGGGAAATCCAATTCAAAGACACGTTCCGTACGCTTACGACCACCACCACGGTCGTGCCACGATGCTTCGATAATCGCTGTGTTTTGTGAAGCGACCAGCACCCACCATACAAGATGTTCC
>CAIXME010000752.1 GCA_903920425.1 uncultured Pirellula sp.
GTGACGGCAAGCAAGGTGACGGCAAGCAAGGTGACGGCAAGCAAGGTGACGGCAAGCAAGGTGACGGCAAGCAAGGTGACGGCAAGCAAGGTGATGGCAAGCAAGGTGATGGCAAACAAGGAGACGATCAACAGCGTGCGGACAAGCAACCTGGTGATCAGTTAGGCAAAGATCAGAAGGAACAGCCAAACGAGGCTAAGCGGAACCCAGAGGAGCAACGGAAGCAGCCCAACGATGCGCAGAAACCCGATGACCGCGACCAAAAGAAAACGGAAGCAGTAAAGCAACCACAGCCACAACCTCAGCAATCCAAATCATTCTCGATCGAATGGAACATTGGTGCAGCTATTAAGTGGATCTTCATGGCGATCCTGTTTGTGGCCATGATCGTGTTGTCGATCATTCATCGCCAACGCTTGCTGCGGTTCCTAAGCGAGATCCGCGATTGGCTGAGTCAGCTGTTCGGTAAAAAACGGCCGGCGAGCCCTGCCGTTACACATCAGCCTGACGAACAGTTGAATGTCGCGGACTTGTATCCCCCATTTCGTTCCTTCTCGAGTCCATTCGCCTCAGGAAATCGCCTGAGCCACGAGCAGATAGTCCAGTATCTTTATCGTAGCCTCCTTTCGTGGGGGTACGAGAGACGAATCGTCCGACGAGACGACGAGACTCCGGAAGAGTATGTCGGCCGGCTTTCCCGTCGCTATTCTGAGCAGAGCGACGAATTGGTTTTGCTTGGGAAACTTTACAATCGGATTGCGTATGCCCGAGGCAAGATAACCTCGAGTGAACTGGAGCCGTTGTCCGGGTTGTGGAGTTGGCTGAGTTCAACCAGTAAAGGCTCATGAATCGCGATGGGACCTCCGATCCGAAGCAGGAAATTTAGAAACGCAATTTTGCGAGGGTAAATACCTGATTTTGGCGGGACAGAGTATGATAGTCCCCTTACTACATTCCCTTCAGAATCATTGCCCTAATCATGCCTTACTTGGACGCAATCACCGGCCCCGCTATGGGCCGACGTTATCCGCTTGAAAATAGCCAATACATCCTCGGTCGCCATCCTGAGTGCGATATCGTCCTGGAAAGTGGATCGGTTTCGCGACAGCATGCTCGTATTTCGAAAAGCGGGCCAAGTTTTGTTCTCGAAGACTTGAAAAGTCGCAACGGCAGCTTCGTCAACGGTCGGTTGATTAATGAGCCGACAAAGCTGCTTGAGGGGGACACGATTCGCATTTGCGATATCGAACTCAATTACCACGAAGAATCCCAATCATCTGCCTTGACCGCCAACACGGCCAACGATGGCTCGGCGCTCGGGATCATGATCGTCGAGGATGATGCGGAGACTGGCAGTTCAACGAGATCCGTTACGGCCAAGCTTGACGTGCGCGGCAGCCAGTATGGAATCCAGCTGAGTGCCTCTCCCGAAGCGAAACTCTCAGCCATTCTTGAAATCATGAAGAGCCTCGGCAAAGCTGTGTCTTTGGACGCTGTTTTGCCCAAGGTGCTCGACACCTTGTTTACGATTTTCATCCAGGCCGATCGCGGCTTTATTGTGCTCAACGATGCTGACGGGCAACTCAAGCCTCGTTGGGTCAAAACGCGCCGAGCAGATCAAGAGGAAATGGTTCGCGTCTCTCGAACCGTACTTCGCGAAGTGATGCAAACCAAGGAAGCGATTATTTCCCTCGATGCCGGGAGTGACTCTCGATTTGAATTGAGTCAGAGCGTGGCGGATTTCCGGATTCGATCCATGATCGTTGCTCCTTTGCTCGATAGCGAAGGAGAACCGATCGGAGCCATTCAAATCGATACGGTCCAGCAAAAAGGTGGCTTTGAAAACAAAGATCTGGAGATCCTCGTGGGGGTCGCCAACCAAGCAGGGATCGCCATTGAGAATGCTCAATTGCACGAGCGAATGGTGGAACAACGGCTCGTCCAACAGGATTTGGAATTGGCCAGCCAAGTGCAGCTCGCTTTCCTCCCCAAAGTAGCTCCCAAGATCTCGGGCTACTCGTTCTTTCAGTACTACAACCCAGCACAGCAAATCGGTGGTGACTACTTCGATTACATCGAATTAGACAAGAATCGCATAGCGATTGTGATGGCGGACGTGGTCGGACACGGAGTGGCTGCTGCGATGTTCATGGCCAAGCTTTCCGCAGAAGCTCGCTTTGCTTTCGCCTCCATCGATGACCCGAGATTGGCTTTGGCCGCCCTCAATGACCGCATCACCGCATTGGGCGTAGAGAAGTTTATCACCATGTCCGTTATCGTCTTGGACTACGTCGCACACAAAGTATCGATTGTCATCGCCGGCCATATGCCACCGATTATGCTCACGAAAGACAAGCAAATCGTCGAGCCTGGATCGGATGTCGGTGGACCACCGCTTGGAATCATGACCGATATTCCATTCGATGTTTTCGAATTGGAACTGCAACCGGGCGAGTCATTGACCATGTACACCGACGGCATCTTCGAAGCCCCCAACGCCCAAGGTATTCAGTTTTCGATCGACCGTGTACGCCAGCAGGTTGCGGCCAGTGCAGGCGATATTCAAGACACAGGCGACCAGATCGTTGATCGGGTCAAAAAGCATATCGTTGGCTGCGATCAGGAAGACGATATGTGCTTGGTCATCGTCGGTCGCGATGCTTAACTAGTTAGCGATCGGAAGAGCTATATTGCATTCGCGGGGCAACTGCGAATGCATTCAGTAGCCAGAACATTGGCAGGCTTGCGTCGCTCTTCAACGCAAACTTCCAGCCGATGCGTTGCTATTCGCATTTGCAATCGGCCTTCGTTAACACTCTCGAAACGCAGAGTGCTCGACTAGTCTTCTTGTTCTTCGTTCTTGAAAATCTCGTCTCGAGAGTGCAGTTGGTAGAACAACGCACGTTTTTGCTCAGGGAGTGAGTAGTCAAATCCCAATTGCCGCAGGAA
>CAIXME010000753.1 GCA_903920425.1 uncultured Pirellula sp.
GGCCGGCGAATCGACTTGAAACCATTCTCAATTTGCTTGGCTTGACTTGAATCACTTGAACCATGTAGACAGACAGTCATGGTGTTTTTCGTTTCGGCGAGAGGAAGAGTCAGTAGAGCGTCAACCTGAGAGAGCTCTGTGTACAAGGTAAAGGCCTAAATGCACGGCTATTCCGCCAAAATCATTTGCGATTACGCTTCTACATCAAAAGTTAATAATCCGCAAACCAACTGCACGTAGCCAAGATTGTCTGACGTTGAAGTCTTGCGCAAAAATCAGGATCGCTACAATCGAATGATGAGAGGTATCGAAGAATAGCTAATTCAATCAAAGCCTTTCCCGGTCTTGGGCTGCAGCTGTTAGCGTCTAAGAACGGACCGTTGTGACATTCGGTACACCCAACTCGGATAAACGACTCGAGTCCCTCTTTTGAACGCCGCTTAGCGCATCGCCATCTCCATTCAAATAGAGATCAAAGGCGGATGGTGTAACAAGGGTCTCTTCGTAGGCCTGGATCGCTAAGGCATAATTTGCGGGAGATAGCGGAATGTCGTCCTTTGGAAAGGCTTTCTTAAACGCTGCCTCGTAGCCAAATTGCTTGAGTAGCGGGACAACATCCTTAGCGGCGGCAAAGCCCATTGAGCCCGTCAACGATCTTTCAGCTTGATGAGCACCGGATTTCCGATCACCTGTCCATCTTAGATTTGGTTGCAACAAGGCGTTGAACAGCTACTGTTCCGTTGGCGTATTGCTGATCGGCCAGCCGAGGGACCGCTGGAGTGTGAATTGAGCAGTATTGTAATCTGAGACGGCGCGAATGTATTCGCGTTGGGCTGTCGCTAATGCTTGTATTGACTGCAGTGCCTCGATCGGTAGCCCCTGGCCGTTACGAATTCTCTCCCAGTTTTTCTCGAAGGAATCGTTGGCTGCTTGGACGGCTTCCTTGCTAATCTCAATCTGCTTTCTCCGAGCTGTTATCTGTGCCTGCGTTTCATTGACTTCACGAGCGATGCGATCCATGGTTGCAAGCTCTCTCATTCGAGCTTGCGTAATTCTCGATCTTGCCTCACGCTGAGCGGCTTTTTCTCCAAAGCCCAACTGCCGCATTTCCCAGAATGCAACCGCATCCGCGTCAAACCGGTCGCCGTAGTTGCCAAGATTACTTCCCAGTCCTCCGCCTAATCCGCCGTAACTCGCGGCGAGCAGAACACTCGGAACCAGCGGGGCATGCTGCTCGCGTTTCAGTCTCTCGACCGCTTCACCAACCAGATGTCGAGACTCCGCAAGTTCGGGTCGATTTGACAAAGCAAGTGCGATGAGCCCTTGAGGTGTATTGCCCTCTTCGACGAGCTCGATGGGAACAAGCTGTGGCTCAGAAGGAAGCAATCGTTGGTCTGAATTCCATCGGATGAGTTCGGCTAGTCTTGCTGATGCGACCGCAGAAGCCTCCTCCGCGCGGGCTTGCTCATTCCTTCGTAAGGCTAACTCCGTTCGTGCTCTATCGTGATCCGAGGCAAGGCCCTCGCCTGCCTTTTCAAACTCAGACGTTGTCTTCTGAAGTTGCTCAGCTCGATCGACGATCTGACCTGCCACTGACAACTCCTGCTCCGCTCGCAAGAGTTCGGTATAGGCGAGTGCAGTAGCTAGGAGCTGATCGTTCGTTGTGGCCAGGGCTCCGGACTGCCGGGCGCACGCGGTTCGCTGCGCAATCTTAGGTTGGAATATGGCATCCGCGAAATGGAACTGAGAAACAATACCAGGTACTGCGGGCGATCCTGCTCCCACTGCATTCGCACCAAGCCCCGAGTAGAACGATCCTCGGCTTGTTTCGATCACAGTGCCCGCGACGTCTTGGATGCGCCCTTCGTGTTTGTTGTAGTTGACGCCAGCTCGTAGCGAAGGGAGCTTGAGAGCATTGGCACGATCTACTTGAGCTAATGCTTCCTCAATACGAGCTCGAGCAAATGCAACCTGCGGGTTCTGACCAGTCGTCATCATCAAGGCGGTGGTCAAGTCGATCGACTGCTGTGAACTTTGCTCAGTGGTTACAGGTGAAAGTCCCTCTATCTCTTGGACAGCTACCACTGTCGAAGCTGATGCTAGTACAACACTAGGCTTTTCGACGGATTCCGTCGGTGGAAGTGTGGAACGCTCGATTTTCGAAGGTGAATAGGAATATTTGGGCGTCGAATGTGTGGATCTGCAACCAATCGGAATTAACGATGAAATGAGAAGTCCAGCTATGTAAACTCGAGTACGCATTTCACTGGCCATCCATGGCTCCTGGTTACCCGAGGGGACGGCTCTGGGTGTGAGCCACCATCGAGTGAAATCTCAATGAACGCAATTCGACTGCGTAACATCGCGCAGCTTGTCATCAAAACGGGTCGCAATCGATCAGTCGCTCCATGCCGAGCGGCAACTAAAGCACTTTCGCCCGATTTACGCCTTTGTTCAGCAAAGGTTACAACAAGGATTGCGTTTGCCATCGCAACCCCGAGCCCCATGATCGTTCCAATAAATGACTGAATGTTCAGCGTGGTTCCAGTGAGCCATAGCATACACGCGGCTCCGGCTACGACTGCTGGTGCGGTCGAAACGGCCACCGCTGATAGACGGAAGGATTGGAAGTTTGCCGCC
>CAIXME010000754.1 GCA_903920425.1 uncultured Pirellula sp.
AAATGGAGAACCGCGGGCGGGGTATTCGGAGGGTGAATCGCATGGAGGGATTCCTTTCAGGAGAGGTATCTAAGGGCCTCCCCATTGTAGCTACAATCGGAACACTCTGCATTGCAGTAACCAATGCACCGCATATCGCATATTGATTTCAATGACGCTGACTCAATTCAAACAACATGACATCCGAATCCACAGATTCTCATCGACGAAAAAGTGATCCCACCGTCACGGTTTCTATTCTCACCGTTAGCGACACTCGTACGATCCATAACGATCTCGGTGGCCAACTCATTGCGGAGCTTGCTGTCGCAGCCGGGCATCGTGTGCTGGAACGCCAAATCGTCCCCGATGAATTGTTGCAAATCCGCGAGGTTGCAAAAGCAATGGTTCAAGCCGTTGAATGCGATGCCCTGCTCGTGACGGGTGGTACGGGCCTCGCCGCTCGTGATTGCACGACCGATGCTATCGAGCCACTCTATGATGCGTTCATCCCCGGATATGGCGAGCTGTTTCGGATGCTGTCGTATGCTGAGATTGGAGCTGCAGCCATGTTGAGCAGAGCAAGCGGTGGACGTGTCGGAACGAAGGTTATCCTAACGATGCCTGGTTCTCCAGCGGGGGTACGACTCGCGATGGAGAAATTGATCGTGCCTGAGATCGCCCATTTGGTGCATCATGCAAAAAATTGACTACCACCGATACTCCGCCGGATTTCGTTCCTTTTCGAATGCTCCTTTGACTTCGTTTTCCCGAAAACAAAACCAAACGGGGCAGGGCAGGGCAGGGCAGGGCGGCGTTCATCTGCGAGCACAACATAGCTTTTCCACGATGGCTAGTGAACCAAAGCTGATCTAAAACCAAGTGACACCAAAACACTTTAATCCGTACGAGGTAAGCACTAACGCGATCAGTTCCGACACTCGGACCGGAACAGACGATCGCGTGGTTCGTTTTTCGGGTGAGATCACGCGTGATGACTACATTGCACTGATGCCAGACCGATGGTTCTATTATGCTGGTTTGTTGCTACAAGTGCTTTCTTCCATGGTATGCCTTTTAGGTTTGATCTGCTTCCTTATAGCGCTTAGGGATTCCTTCCAGTTTATGGTGCTGGGTGTTGTCACCATACTTCTTGGCGCCTGTATGATTTGCTCCGCCGTTTGGGCAACAAGTCGTTCGCGAAAGTGCGAGCAAGCAATACGCCAGTTTCCAAATTTGCTCATACCAGTTGAAGGATACATGGCCGAGGATGGGGTCGTTTTCGAAAGTACGACGTGCCGGCAATGGGTGAGTTGGTGCATCATTCGACAATCATCGGTCAGCAGTGCAGGGGTGCGCTTGCAGTTTCCGGAATCTCCCTATCGGTTTTACGCGATTGCGATGCGCATGATGAATGGATTGGATCATCGCGAGTTTGCCCCCGTACTTGCGCGTTGGAAGAAGTGCTCCCTCGCAGCGATGGACGAGATCGAATCGATTGCATCCAACCGACTCAGTCCCAAGCTGGATAGCTCTATCTGGTTTCGGTGTTCTCATCAAGTTCGCGATCAGGCATCGCGTCGAAAGGTGTATTGGACGATCGTAGGTGAGTCGGTGATCGGATTGGGAGCATGTGTTGCTTACTTTCTGAGACCTGAAATGTCATGGCTATTCATTTTTCTATTCTTGATGGCGATTTGGTCGATTTGCGTGCGTGTCCATTGGCTAATTCGTTCCATGGATGCGACGAATCTCCAGTGGGGGTGGGTCGGAACGGATCGATGCGTTATGGGTTGGAATCAATCGGGCTTTGAGGCGCAAACCGAAGGGTTTCAAAGAGAGTTTGTGGATGACGAAAGACTTACGGTTTCGCATGATGCAGGTGCGCAATGGACAATCTTTCGATCGACGTTGGTCGAGCCACATCGTTGGAATGAACTGCTGGATCTGTTTCCAAGCAGACGATCTGGAGAGTGAAAAAAAGAGGTCGGCAGGCTGGTAGACATTCGTCTCGCAATGTCCTGCGAGATCGGTTTTGCCTTCCGATGTGTCATAAAATGGCGAAAATCGGGGCAGGGCAGGGGGGCGGACTGCGGTTTTTCTTGACAAACGGCTTCGAATGCATTGAACTTAGAACTCCCTCCGCAAACGCCTTAGTTCTTTTTGCTTGCCGTTTGCTCCCTTACCCACCCCTCAAGCCTCAAGTGGATCGCATGAATCACGCTCGTCGTGCGCTAGCATGCTGCATCATCAGCGCCTCTTGTCTTCCGCATAGTCTCGCATGCGCACAAGAGATTGCCTCGGTTTCGATCGGTCCAAAATCGTCGATGGGCGTTTCGTTGGCAAGTGCTAGCTCGCCTGCCAAGCCAATCAAGCTGCTACAGCCAGGCAAACTCCTTTTGTGCGGTGGCAATCGATTGCCTGATTCGATACTAGAAACGTTCTATCGCTTGGGTGGTGCAGAGAACGGAAACCTCGTAATTGTTCCGACGGCTTCACCCCGATCGGAATCAAAAGAATACTCCCGATGGATTCAAATGTGGGACGCTTACCCATGGAAATCCGTTTCCATCGTCAATGCGGATAGCCGCGAACAAGCGTGTCAGGAAGATTTGGTCGAGTTGATTCGAAATGCATCTGCCGTGTGGATCGCTGGCGGAGATCAACAACGGCTTGTTGACCGTTACCACGGGACGCCAGTATACGCCGAGATTTTGAAGCTACTGGAGCGAGACGCCATTGTTGGCGGGACCAGCGCTGGCTCCGCGATCGCGTCCCACGACATGATTGCCGATGGTGAATCGATACCTGTGATGAAAGCAGGTTGGGGTGTTCTACCCGAAGTCATCGTAGACCAACATTTTTCACAGCGCAATCGCTTTGGCCGACTTTCTCTTGCGGTGCAACAGAATCCAAAACGCATTGGCGTTGGAATCGATGAGTCGACCGGGATGCTCATCGATCGAAACGGCGTGCAAGTATTGGGAGACGGAGCGATACACGTCTTTCAAGTGAAACCGAACGCCGAAGTGGTTACCGATCGCACTGCGGCGGGTAGCTCGATTCCCAAAGCGAATTGGCAACGCTTAACAACCTGGGGGCCAATTCAAACCAGCAAATGATCTCTCGTTGCGTTGGTCGCGAGACCTCACGGAATGGGCATAAAAAAACGGCAAGCTGAGTAAGCTTGCCGTTTGAATATTTGTATTGCTACGAACAGCTAGGTTTAGCGTCGTCCGGAATAGCCACCACGGTCACCACCGCGATCGCCACCACGTCCACCGCCTCCGCCACCGCCACGATATCCACCACCGCCGCCGCCACCACCTTCTTCGCGTGGACGAGCTTCGTTGACTGTCAATCGACGACCATCGAACTCTTTGTCATGCAATCCATTGATCGCATCACGAGCTCCATTTTCATCTGCCATTTCGACGAATCCAAAACCCTTGCTTCGACCGGTGTCACGGTCTTGGATGACTTGAGCGCTGCGCACTGCACCGAACTCTGCAAACATCTCTTCCAAGCTTTGGTTGGTAACACCATAGGACAGGTTACCGACGTAAAGTTTCTTACCCAAAATCCCAAACTCCCAAAAAAACTGACTAACGTTGCTGCTTGGCTCGCCGAAAAAGACGGGTCCTGTGCAACCCTGGCGATAGAGTCAGAAGAACAAACCGATTCCAACGGAATCAAACTGCAGCTCGATCAACAACTTCACCGTCAGTAAACTGTAGCGAATTCCCTAGCTCCGCAACATACCTTTTCTGGAAAACTATTCCGCATTGGTCTAGTTTGTCGATTTTGTCACGAAAAAAGGGGTTGCAAGCATTGAAACACCCTTGAATGCGCATAATTAACCTCGTTTTCAAGCAAGCATATCGCCTTAAAGACACATAATGCCCTCATGATTCCATCGCGGCTTCGATTCAAAAGCATTTGTCGTCGTCCGCTCGTTTGGCTTGTCCTGCTGCTTCCGTTGTTAGTGATTGGGCATTGGTTAGGCATGTATTTGCCTAGTTCTGAAAACTCCATAAATGCCAACGTTCGCTGTTCTCCCGAGTTTCGTTCCGTTGTATTCACAAGCATCTATCTGTCAGATCGAAAGTCGAATAAGGGCATCAGCAAGAACTTTCAACTCGATCTTGAATCGGGACATTTGCAATCGATTTCCGATATCGAGGCTAATCGCTTATTGCAAGATGCCCCGTATCGAATGACCTTGGCGGATGAAAGCGTTCCCGTTGATATCCCGTCCGAGGACACGCAAGCCACCCAAGCACGAACATGGACAGTGTGGTGTAAAGAACCAGATGCCAGCGAGTCATCGTATCCAATCGAACTGCCAGGTGAGCCACGGATCGTTAACAATAAGTACATTCTGACCGTCACGGAAGAAAGACTCTTGGCTTGGAAACTCGGCGAACGGAACTCGACTCCCATCACATACGAAGTCGCCAGCAACAAAGCATTTGTGTTACCTATCCCCAATAGTTCTTTCTTCGTACTTTGGGCCCAAGGACTAAGTTCACCGACGGCGATGAGCGAAGTTTATCAATTGACAGACAACCAGATTCGCAAAATGGGAGAATGGCCTAAACCGGCTCTTCGACGTTTTTGCCGAATGGGTGAGCAAGACGTTATTGTGGTCAGTAACCCCGATGGCTCGCAAGAAGTGCGATCCCTCGAGAACAACGAAGTGGTTCCGATTCAGATCGATTCAAGTATCGATCTCTTAACCACACCATGGTCTTTGGAAAGCGTTTCCAATACGTTGGCTGTCCAGAACGGCACAGAAAAGCACCACTTCGAGTTCGGAACTTGGCGCAGGATTCCAGGCTCTGGCGTCGAGGGAGTGGATCAACTTGTATTCCGCCAAGCGAAACAAGAGCGTGCCTACTATGCGAGCAGTGATCTTCAGAGGATCGTCTGCATCCATGATGGATCGGGCGACAGGATTTGGAACCGAGAGAAGATCTTCCCCGAGAGCTTAGGTCCATTAGGTTTCCTAGCCATGGGAGATGACAAGCTTCTTATTCATGGGCATAGTGAGAATCCAGAAGCTGTCGTGCTCGACAGCGCAACGGGCAAGACGATTTCGAAGTCGCAACCCATGCGGGCGATTCGCTACGTACTGATAGCTTGGTTGATAGGAACTGTAGCTTGGTGGATCGGCTGGTTCGCTCGGTCGGTGCGCGACGGTGGTTGGGCATGGTTGGATTGCGCCTGCTTTCTGGTGTTCGTCATCGTTGCGATGGCTTGCCGCGTTTTGTGGGCCGGCGATCCGCATTGTGATTTTCGAA
>CAIXME010000755.1 GCA_903920425.1 uncultured Pirellula sp.
AAACTGGCGGAGGAACGATTTGACTTGGCGATTGAAGATCGCAAGACATTGCGAGACCAACGCGCTACGCTTCGCAGTAAATTAGAAAACGACAAAGCCGCCCTTGCAAATCTCACGGGCGAAAACAAGGACGGGGAGCAGAGCGACCGCGATGCAGACCGTGATGAGCAACATGACGACAAGCGGGACGCTACTCATCTTCACGATCGAAGCGCAAAGGAGCATCCCAGCCATGCAGGCTCACCGGACGAGAGGGGATCGCAGCGCGACACCAGAGATCAGGAGACAGATAGCGACAAGAATGACTCATCGTCGGACGAGAGCGCGGAGTCCGAAGAAACTGATGAAGAGGTAAAGCAAGCGGCCGCAGAAGCGCGCGAAAAAGAAGAAGAGGCTGAGGAAGCCCAGCAGGAAACGCAGTCCATTGCTGCGAGACTCTCCGATATCCAAAAGTTGGTCTCTCAAGAGCAAAAAGAATTGACGCTTGCCAAAAGAAAGGTGGATCTCGCAACAGCGGCTCAAATCACCCTGTCACAAGAGCTGGCGCGTCGCGAGGCTGAAAAAGCGGATCCCGCAGACATCAATGACTTGCGGCTCTCCATCGGCAAAGCAAGCCAACGGCTCATTCAAGCTCGCTCGGACGTCGCCGAAATCAGCGAACGGCTAAACGACCACCGCGCGGAGCTAGGCAGTCTGCAATCAGAACACATCGTGGCATTGCATGAAGCGGAAAGGAAACGACATGAGGCGGCCGAAGCGGACGATCGCGTGGAATCTCTCCGAAACCCGTTTACGTTTCGCAATATGTTGCAATGGACGATCGAGCATGCGCCCCGTTTGCTGTTAATTGTTGTCGGCATGTTCTTGGTCAATCGGCTTGCTTCCTTCTTTGCTGTACGGTCTGTCCGCTTGGTTACCAGCAGCGCAGGCCGTGGCTCCACGATGGAACGCGAGAATCGCGCCAAGACATTGGTGGGCGTCTTTCAGAATGCAGCAACCGTCGCCATCTTTATCGGTGGAACATTGATGATGCTCGAAGAGGTGGGGGCCAATATTACCGTCTTGATGGGCGGAGTTGCGGTCATCGGTTTGGCTGTTGCGTTTGGTGCACAAAACCTAATCAAAGACTACTTCTATGGCTTTGTCATGCTGCTCGAAAACCAATACATGCTGAACGACACCGTGCGGATCGGTGGCGTGGCCGGACAAGTGGAACGCATCACCTTGCGGATGACGGTATTAAGAGATTCCAACGGTATCGTGCACTTTATCCCAAACGGCACCATCAACAGCGTCAGCAACGAAACACATGGTTGGTCGCGAGCCGTTTGCGACATTGCGGTCGGATATCGCGAGGACATCGATCATGTGTTGCAGATTCTTCGATCGGTTTCAGATGAAATAATGTCCGAACCGAAACTTTCCGCCTTTATCATCGACAAACCGGCCGAGCCATCGATCGATAATGTCAGCGATACGGCTATCCATTTTAAAGTGACCGCAAAGACACTTCCTAACAAGCATGGAATGGTCAAGCAGGAATGGCTGCGGCGCATCAAGAACCGGTTCGATGCTCTCGGTATTGAGCCTCCTATGCAGCATCGGATCGTACAAGTGTTGTCCAGCGGCGCCGCGGATGAGGACACATCCACCAATAGCATCATTCGAACTCCCTCCGTTCGTCGCGCCAGCTAAAAACGATGATCTAGATTTTGAAGCTGGATTCTCCTACAAGAGAAACGATGCAGGACTACACCATCCACCGAAGTGCGCGAAAATGCCATACGAGTGACCGCCCCTTTCATCCAGGCGAGCGATACTACTCCGTTGTTGTCCAACGCGGCAGCGAATTGGTTCGACACGACTATAGCAAAGAGCACTGGGCGGGGCCGCCTGCCAACACGGTTGGTTGGTGGTCGAGTCGAATGCCTGCAAAGAAAACAGGAAAGTTGGTCATGGCCCCGACAGCGGTTCTTTTGGACACACTGGAACGGCTATGCGAAGAACCGAGCGATGCAGACCTGGCCTACCTATTGGCAGTGCTGTTGGTTCGGCGTCGTGTCTTGACTCCGCAAGATGACGATTTCGAATCCACGGAGACCAACTACTTGCACCTGACCTACTCTAGCGAAAATCGAGAACTCATCATCCCAATTCAGGAACCGGCGCCCGAGCGTGGCGAGTTCCTTCAACAAAAACTGGTCGAATTGCTGTACTGTGAATCGTGAAAAGCGTCCCAACTTGTTCTTGGCTTGCCGATGGCTCACCGTTGTCATTTTGACCATGGTATGCGGTGGGGCTACGTGTATTCCTAAGCGGACGATCCCTGAGTTCCAGCCGACTCCCGTTTTTACTTCTGCGCCAACGCTCGATCAGTTGCTGGAAGTGATCAATCGAACGCGAGTGGTTCAGTCATTGCAATCTAACTCGGTCAGCATCACTCTCAATAATGAGCGGCCAGTCAATGCGACGATGACGTGGGCTCGCGAGAAGCGGTTCCGCATGACAGCGAGCGTTGCTGGAGTTGCTGGACTGGATATCGGCAGCAACGATGAAGCGTTCTGGCTGACCGCGAAGTCGTTTGCCGCGACTCCTGAAATGTACTATGCAAGGCACGCCGATTTCGATTCGCAAATCGATCGCAGGATGCTACCGGTGTCTCCCGTTTGGCTTGTCGAAGCCATGGGGATTAGCGATTTAAACCCAACGCAATTGACACAGCAGCCGGTGACGCGAGGAGATGGATTGGTCGAATTGACTTCGCTCGTTCCAAGCCCGACCGGAAACTACGTTCGAACGTTGGTTGTCGATCCCAAGTATGGCTTTAGCCGCGAAGTGTATTTGAAAGACCCGACGGGGCGATTAGTTGCCAACGCTAAACAATCCAAACATCAATACTATCCATCTATTCAAACATCGCTGCCTCATGCGATCAAAGTGCAGTTGCTCCCCAATGGCGACCCGTGGGAACTCGACATCACTATTGGTGGATACTTGGTCAACGGACTTCCACCTCAAGAGGTGAATCTCTTTGTGATGCCGAGTATCGACGGCTATCGCGCTCAAAACCTGGCGCAGCCGCAGTCGTACATGCCGCCCAAAGTGGCGCCGCCGTATCCGACGACTCCCCAGATGACCTATCGCGGTGTTGCATGGGACGGTCCAGTCGCTAGGTGACGGGATCTTGCCAACGCTTTTGCTCGAGCGACTTGATCGCGGATGCCCTATCCAAAAGACGCCAGAATGCACTCCAAGTTTAGAATCCAGATACCCAAAATTTCAACATGGACGATACGCAAGAAACTGCTTGTATCGATGATCTTGTTTGGCATTGTGGTGGCGGTGCTCGGGTACAGTAGTTTTCGGGGGGTTTACGCTTACAAGGTCTTGGTGACCACACTGAGCAGTCGTGCCTCCGAAATGCCGCTGACAACGGAATTGACGCGTGCGATCGACGAATTGCGAATTGGATTTCCAAGACTTGATCTAGCAGAACCGCTCGAGTTTTCTCTCGAATACGATTTCGCATCGAAGAACAGTGAATACCGGTTTCGGCAGCAACTGCAACAAGTGCGCGAAGTGCTGGCACG
>CAIXME010000756.1 GCA_903920425.1 uncultured Pirellula sp.
CCGCGAAAGTGCTCCATGATCACCACACACTTTCGCGGAGCGAAAGGCGACCAACCGCCTACAGGCGGTTTACTCGTTCGGCGTTGTTGCGATCTGGCATGAGATCTTGCAACTCGGCCCAAAACCAATCGTTTCCTTCATTGCCTAGAATCGAGTCGATCTCAGAGTCCGATGCTAGCGTTGTCGACGACAAACGTACTGTGTTGCGTGGGCCAACTCCGTTCTGTAGTCGCTGGATACGCTGGAGATAGCTTCGTGTGCTTGTCCATTCCGCAAAGATCGCATTGATTGCAGCATGGTTCAGCCCTGCGTAACTCAGATCCGCTTCGTTCTCGAATCCAATTCCTAAGTCACCAATGAGTAGATCATCCCCAAATCCGCCCACCAATGAGTCAGCTCCCGAGCCGCCGAGCAGCCAGTCACGCCCCGAGCCTCCGAACAGTTGGTCGATTCCTGCACCGCCGAACAAGACATCATCGCCATCTTCACCACGTAACGTATCGTTACCACTCAAACCATACAGTCGATTGTTGAGCGAATTTCCTAGGAGAATGTCATCGTACGCACTCCCAATCACGTCGCTGAACCCGCTGACCACTGTGGTAACAGGAGCAACGCCAACCGAAAGATCGACATAGACTCCTTCGCTCAGCGGACTAAAGTCGAGCGTATTCCTACCGCCTCCGCCATTGACGATCGGTGCATTCGGCGCACCATTCGTATCATAGAATCGGAACACGTCGTTCCCCGTTCCGCCTTGAAAGTTATTGAAGTTCGTCGCGCTTCGTCCGTCGGATAGGAAAAAACCGTCGGCGAATATTTCCCATTGCGTATCTGTATTGGGGCCAATGGCGGTGCCAGAGTCACCCGGTGTCTCCAATGCAAATTGAATAATGTTTGAGAAACGCGAGACTCCTGTAGCCGTTGAGTTCTGGAAATTAACAACGACCGGGCCTGTTGGGAAATTCACGAAGTTATTCGAAGTGGTAGTATCGCCTCCTTCGAGGTTATAAACAGGTGACTGCACCGTAGTTTGGAAAAAGAATTGGTCGGGTGGAGTTGTGCCACGCAAATTCGTGTATCCCGACGCATAGAAGAAATCAGGATACTGTGCCTCGATCGTGTTAAAGTAGTTGCGAATTTCGATCGAGAGAGACGACTCGTTCAAATTCCACAGGACCAAATCGTATTCATTGACAAAATTATCGGCTGTATAAGTCAGCAGATTGTTCTGTGTGTTCAACACCGAGATGTTGTCGATATTGGAGAACCCACCGAGCCGTGACGAAAAACCCGAAAGAGTTGCAAAGGAAGTAATCGTCGTCTCAACACGTCGTGAATTGGCTGCGTAAACGATTTGGTTCACGCCTCCTCTGCCATCGATGGTACCGATGATCTCCGCATTGCGTGCCAAGTTGAATGTGTCGGCTTCTCCGGAGCCGACGAGATTTCGGATACTGCTGAACTGAGCTCCATTGACGGTACCGGATCCACGGTCGGTTATCGACCATTCGCCTACAACATTGTCGACTTGCACTGTATCTGGCCCGCCGCCTCCTTCGAGGCTGGTATCGGACAAGCTTTCGGACCGGACGATAAACGTATCCGCGCCTGCTTGGCCGCGGATATTGCGAGCTTCGATTTGATTCGACGTAATCCAGAAGTTCGCGATGTGAATTTGGTTGATTCCAATTTGGATTTGATTGTTGCCGGCACCTGCGAGGACTCGCACCAAATCATTTCCTGTACCCCCGTTCGCACGAACGTCGGTGCCTGGTTCGATGATACCTTCAAATCTTGTTTGCCCGTTGACAGTAATCCGCCACGGCGAGTCAGGAGCGGTACCTAGCGCTCGGAAGGTGATCAAGTCA
>CAIXME010000757.1 GCA_903920425.1 uncultured Pirellula sp.
AATTCAATGCACCGAAGCGTGCGGCTACAACTTCGCAATACTTGGTTCTAAAAGCGGGCGAAAGTGCTGTTCCCGACAAGATGCAATCTCCATTGGCCCCCAACTGCATCGCAGATCTATCAAAGTTGCCCGCTCCAAGACGCACCCAAGTCAGCTGGTCTGTCGCTAAGACAAGAATTGAAAACGCTGGTCAAGGATGCCGCCGATTGACTGGCGGGGATGCCGTACAAGCCAGCCTGATCGCCATCGGCCGTTGAGCGGAGAATTGGGTTGGCAGTGGACAGCAAAGAACGACCCTACGTCAGCATTCCAGCTAAGTTGCGAGCGACCTTACCGAGCAGAATGCAATCAAATGATTGCTTGGTCGTTTAAACACAGCTGTTTCGATATTGCACAAGCATCCAAACAAATATTCCGATCGACGAGCATCCAAAACGTTGCAGCGCCGTTCTGCAAGGTCTAGAATTTGCACATGCCCACAATCTCGATTTTACCAAACGAACAATTGAAGCCTCGCGCGCACGCGCCCGCGGGAGGCCCAAACCTGATCGCGTCATTTAAAAATGACATCATAGGTCAAACCACGACTCTGTTCGCGTCTTCTACCAAGGCAATGCATGGTGATGAGACTATTGCACATGCTGGGGTCGCGACACTCTATCATGGGAACCAGCAGTTTAGCGTTACCGCTTTAAGCGACTCCAGCGGCAACGTAAGCGAGCGCTACGCCTACACAGCCTACGGACAACCAACGTTCCTTAACGCATCAGGGGCAGTACAAACAAGCTCCGCAGCCAACAACCGATATACCTACACGGGTCGTGAGTGGGACTCAACACTCGGCCTCTACCACTTCCGTGCTCGATGGATGAGTGGGATGACCGGGAGGTTCCTGACTAGAGATCCGATTGGTTATCGAGGTGGTTTCAATATGTACTCATATGTAAAAGGACAACCGCTAAGATACATTGACCCATTTGGATTGAAACCTGGATGTGTACGTGACATGACATTCGAGGATCCCTGGAGATTGGTTTCTTACGGAGCAAGTGGAACTGCAGCATTTACAGATGCCTCCAATAGTCCGTTCGGAAATGCACGACAGGCCATGGTGACGGAGCTTACATGCATTTATGAAAGAATAAGCGGAGCTTGCTACCGCTGTCCCGAGTGTGCCTTTACACCTCCCAAGCGATTTCCTCAGAACTTTTGTTGTGTAGCATGCAATGAAGTTGGGATCGCAAAAACATCTCCTTCAAAAGCATTGTTTGTCCTGGAGTTTTCTGCCAATTGGGCTCCATCTTGGTGGCCCTCTTCGATTCCTGGCGGGTTTTCTATTACCCTCTATACGCAATTCGTAGACGAAGTAGATCAATCAAGTGCACAGGCATCATGTAGGGCCGTTGCTCCTGCCAACATCGCTTCCGCAACACCGGATCTCTATCCGCTTTCGTTCACAGTTCCATCTCGATTTCCGCAAAACTGCATAACTAAATGTCCCTAGCAGATAATCGACATAGTACATTTTGATTGCGAGATAACATGCGGAGAGTCGGTTGGATTTTGGGATTCATTGCTTTCTTGATAATGCTTGGGCTTGTATTGAAGTTCAGCATTAAGAGCTCGATTAACCATTACAGTAAAGCAATCGACCTTGTTTTGGAGGCAAAAGGAATTCTTTCGATTAGAAGTAAGCCCACTGGAGCGGTATCTTTCATCACTGCTAAATCTGACCTCCCTCAAATTTGGGAGCACGAAATAATTGGCATTCTGTTTAATACAAAATCAGCCCCATCGCTTCATACTTTCGAAGTTGTTTCGCATCTGGAGAGTCTCGAGGAGCTAATGCTCGCAAATGCCGCGCCCGTGGATCATCCTTCCTTTAACCTGAAAGGTCTCCGAACGCTAAAGGTGCTTTCGCTCAAAGGCCAATGGATTGATCGCGAATTAGGCCAGATAGCCTTTCTGCCGAATTTGCATTCACTGGTGTTGGATTCTCCAACAACGGAATCTAGATATTTTGAGACTCTTCCGAATTTGCGGGCACTAAATAGCTTGCAGTTAGTCCGCGTTAAATTGGAGCGAGATGCGATTCATTGCCTGTCAAGAAGTTCGATACTCTCGCGATTAGAACTAGTAAGATGCAGCGGGATGGAGACATGCGAATTTTCGCAACTAAACTCATGTCGCTCGTTAAGTTTTCTTTCTGTTTTGGATTGCGACGGTGGCGGAAATACGTGGGGGGAAGTTTGCAAGCTTTCGAAGATAACCGAAATCGTTTCGGATTCGTTCAATCCCAAGTTTGACGAAGTCGAGAAACAATATCGATCACTAAGTAGCCTACGCAGTCTGTTCCTAGTTCGAATTAGCTTTCTAGATGATTCGGCAATCGAAATGCTAGGCTCACTTCCCAACTTAAGTCACCTTCGCATTCATAATTCTCGCATGTCGGAAGGCGCGTTGGAAGGACTTGCAAAGCTAAATTCAAAAGGCGTGCGAGTCGAGTTACAATATAACCAAGTAGAAAAAGTTGATAGATAATTTGTATTTCCCTGGTGAAGAAGGAAAAAAGGGGCAGGACTGGGCAGGACTGGGGCAGGTCTCTTAATCGCGATTACCACGCAATTGCACCGGCACTATCATTGACTGTTTGAATACGGCGGCAGCACGGTCCATGAAGGTATTAAGAATTACACAAACACTTCAGGAGTTTATCGACGAGAGTGACCTCGCTATTGAAATGGGCACGCAACGGAAATCTGGTTCCTTACCGATATGGATAGCGGCGAACGCCTAGACTTCGGGGGCAGGGGCATCAGATTCTGTTTCCTATTCTCGCATGGCGATGTTGCTCAAAGCTCACGCCTTGCTCCAGCGAAGTCGAGGGCGATCAAACGGAGCGAAAGGAAATCAATTGAGCCGGGGCGTTTAAACACTACTTTCTCGCAAACCCACCTGAATCCAAAAAAATAAACCAATCGACGAGCATCCAAAACGTTGCCTCGCCGTTCAGCAATGTCTAGAATTTGGTAATGCCCACAACCTCGATTTCACCGAACGAACATTTGAAGCCTCGCGCGCACGCGCCCGCGGGAGGCCCGAACCTGACCGCGTCATTTAAAAATGGCATTATAGGCCAAACCACGACTTCGTTCGCGTCTTCCGCCAAGGTAATGCATGGTGAGGAGGCATATACACAAGCAGAGGTCACGACACTCTATCATGGGAACCAGCAGTATAGCGTTACCGCTTTAAGCGACTCCAGCGGCAACGTAAGCGAACGCTACGCCTACACAGCCTACGGACAGCCCACATTCTTGAACGCATCAGGGACTGTGCAAACAAGCTCTGCAGCCAGCAACCGATACACCTACACGGGGCGTGAATGGGACTCAACACTTAGCCTGCACCACTTCAGAGCTCGATGGATGAGTGGATTGTCGGGGAGGTTCTTGAGCAGAGATCCGATTGGGTTCGATGGGAGTGAATGGGATTTGTACGAGCAGGTCGAATCTAGTCCGATGAGTCGGACGGATCCAGATGGAACCATCACGATAACCCCGTTACACGATTTTGTGGATGTTAGCAAATCTAAGTGCGCTGGTATCTCGTTGATACAGTGGAGGTTTAGGCTTTCGAAGAAAGCAAAAGAAATATGCCCCAATAAAACTGGTGGTTGGATGATGCAAAAAGTATCGATTAGTTGTAGCGGCGAGCAATGCCCTAAGTCTAAGCCCTGTGATCCCAATTCATACCCAGAGACGAAAGAATACTGGGAAGGATGGTATATCGGTCCGGACGAAGATACACCATCCTTTAACACTGACTATACGGACCAGAATTCGATTCTTTCATATTCACCAAGTTGTGGAAAATTTAGAATGGATGGTGAGGTTCGGTTCTTCTGCCACAAAAGCAAGAAATCGAACATGAAACCTGTGACAGTAGCAGCTTGCGGAGTAACTGTAACAAGTATTGAACTTCCAGGAACAGTAACAGAACCGAAACCTTGGAAGGGTGGAGATGGCGACGATGGAGTCGCAACACGATGGCATTATCGTGACTGGAATTGCTGCCCTGAGTGTCCCGTTCCAACCAAGGATGATTTTGCGGATGCATCGCCGAGATAACAATTCAACAATGAAGGATTGGCTCATGTGCTGGAGATGTTTTTTTATTATGCAAGTTTGCCTCCAATCTTGGCTGGTTAACGCGTATGGTCAGGGTACGGAGAGCTTGCACGATTCGTGGACTTATGCCCATCGAGTTGAGTCGATTGGAAGCTCGCGAGTAGCGAGATTTACAGGTATTGTCGAGGGTTCATACAGAATAAAAGTGCCGAGAGTTTGGCAATTGGATAATGCAAGACCAACGAATGGCATAGTTGAAAAGGAACTCAGTCATGATAAACCTAGAGTGATTTGCAAGAAATCCTTAGGTCACGAAACAACCTGCACGGTAACGGAACGATCGAATCAGTTTGGAGTGGTTGTGGATCTTTTTCGGAATGACAAAACACTCGAGTGGCAATCGGAGATTGAGAATCTATTCCCAGGAGTAGTTTTACAGGGCGCCGGAAGAATTTATGGCGATGTTGTATCTACCGAAGAACGGTTGTTTTTTATCGGTAGGCTTGGTGTTTTACGTTTTATTATGGTGATGCGATTGACCGATGGAAAGCTCATCGACCATTTTGCGTTTGAGGAGAATTCTATAGAGAATCTAGCTGTGATTAGCAAATATAATCAGAAGTAGGTGAAAGAATTTTCCTGCTACGTGTTACGGGTATCTGTCCATTTTACGACGATCGTCTAGCGTCGGTGGGGCCGATTTTGGTAAAGGTTTGTGATGGAAGGAAAAGCGAATGGTTGCATGGGGCCATCCATCTATGTTGCGGTTGTAACATCGCCGGTCAACCACCGTGGCCGAGGTCGAAATGTCTCTTCCGGCGAAACGAGTACTCGCGTTGTGATGCTGATGGTGGGGTGCGATTGGTTTCGTTGATGTTGCTCGATTGGTCGAGCTTGCCTCCGCACTAAACGGTACTGAACAGGCGGCGACAGCGATGCTCCCAACGAATGGTTAACGACGGTCGCCGCCGCACGCGCAGCGAACAACTGCGAACATTGCCCGCTGCAAGACGCACTCTCATGCTGCTTGTCTGTCAGTATGGTAATGAAGAAGAAATAAGGGGTCAGCGACGGTCTTAATTCAGGGCAATAGCTGAATCGCAAAAATTGTAAATTTGCGATTTCCGTTTTGTGGAGCTGCGCGGTCAGTGCTCCTTGGGACCAGCCCCAAACCCCGGGATTTTTTCAGGCATAGCTCGGAAAATCAATCTTCTCAGCAACCGATTTCTGTTCCAATGCGGGCGCAGGCTGAAGAGGACCAAGGCTCTGTGGGGACACAACCTTGGAAGGAATAATCCTGCCGATGGGAAGTCATCGAGAGTGCTGCGGTCAATCGACCGCAGCACTCATTTTGCTTGCCAAGTTTGATTCGACTTTACAAGTAGATTGATTATTGTCACCAGCTTTCGCATGCACGCGACGATCGCGACCTTCGACTCCTTTCCCTTTGATTTCAAGTGTATGTAGAAAGCTCTAATTGTTGCGTTGTGTCGGATTGCCACGATGGTCGCCATGTAGAGCACACGTCGTACTTGACCGCGACCTCCGCCGATAAAGCGTTTGCCGGACTTCGTTCCTGAATCTCTGTTGATTGGCGCGACGCCTACAAGCTTCGCCACTTCTCCGCGATTGAGTTTGCCGAGTTCCGGCAGTTCTGCAATCAGCGTCGAAATCGTCACAGTTCCAACGCCTTTTACAGACTGAAGGATTTCGATCGTTCTGGCGTTGGCAGTGTCCTTCGCAAGCATCTTCGACAGAAGCGAATCGACGTTTTTCAGTTGTTTTTTCAGGACTTCGAGTACATCGCGGATACTTTGCTTCGCATCATCATCCCACGATTGTTTGAGACGATTGTTCTCTTGATTGATGAGTTCAAGCAATTGACTTCGTCTTGCAACAAGCGCTGAATGCTTTAGTTCATGATCTGACTTGGTTGCCATCGGCTTAGGTACGACGACCTCAGCGTACCGCGAGATAACTTTCGCATCGATTGGGTCCGTCTTGGCATCCAACCCAATTCCTTTTGCAAAATCTCGAACACGCCTTGGGTTGAACACAGCCGCCGCAAGCTTATGGCTAGCCAAATGCTTCACTAGCAGGTACTCATATCCACCCGTGCCTTCCATGACGACCATTACCTGTCGCTTCTTCTTTTCAAGTTGCGAACATAGTTGGCTGATTGCTTCATCGGTATTCTCTATCTTTAGAAACTCTTTTGTGTCTGGTCGATACACATCGAGGGTTGCTTTGGAAACGTCCACGCCTACAAACATCGTAGCAGTCTTAGCAGTAGAAATCATTAAATCCCATCCTAGTAAATTCGAGCTTGCATAAGCAGCTCTAGCGACGGTTCGGGTTTAAAAAGAACATCTTGCGATCCAGCTGACCCACGGTCTCATGGACCCAGGTCTATTCGATCTACAAGATGTTTGGAAGCATCGATTTCCAGCTGTGATCCTAAGCTCTATTCTCAGAATC
>CAIXME010000758.1 GCA_903920425.1 uncultured Pirellula sp.
GAAATCGAAGAATCCTACGGAACTTTTGAAGCTTGGGTAAAACAAGGGGACGAGGACGCATTGAAAGTCGTGCATCGTGACAATTTACGATGGCGAACAACAGAGTCTGTTCAAATTGATTCCCTGTTGTGTGAAGTCTTTCATGGTGGCAGCGATTCTTCTTGGGCTCCGAAGAAAAGCTGTACGGTCGATCTCGCTGACTTTCAACTATTGGAGTGAGATTCCCGGATAAAGTTCTGTCGACTCATGGTCTGGCCTTCGCGGTTGAGGTCAGCCAGCTGTATCACGCGACGTTGGCGGATATTGCGGGACACAAACTCAGTTGGCTAAAAATCGCAAAGAACTATTCGAACTTAATGAACTCAACTGGCACTCTGTCAGTCAACCAAACGCCGTTCGCCGAACAGAAGAATGCATAATTAGCTTCATGCATTTTTGCCGCTTCAACAATCAAAACAATCGGTTTGCCGCGACGAGAAGCGACCTTGATTGCCGTTGTTTCGTCCGCCGACAAGTGAACGTGATTTCGTGAGCGTTTTTGAAGCCCTTGTTCGCGAATACTCTCGATAAACGCCGCGACTGTTCCGTGGAAGAGCTGATCAGGAGGCTCGAGAGGCTGCAAGTTAAGTTCAACTGCGGCAATCGAGTGCCCTTGATTAGCTCGGATTCGCAAGCCATCATCGCTGAGACTGAACCGACGTTTGGCATTGGTCGCTACGATCTCATGAAGTAACGTAAGCGTGATTGGTGTACCTCGTTGTTTCGAATTCTCGATCAACTCATCGATTGGCAACCATCCTTCGGAATCCAGTTGCATTCCGATAACTTCAGGTTGATGCCGTAGAACCAAGCTGAGAAACTTACTAAGCGAGACAAGCTGTTTGTTCATGCTGTCGCCTTAAACGTCTTACGGAATGCGTCCAGATTGGCTTGACTCTGTCGGCCTGTACCCGGAATCGCGAATACAATCTCATCGAAACCACGACCGTCGTTCTCAATCGCCTTTCTGGCGGTTTCCGAGGCCATGATCGGATCACCGCCGAACGCTCCGCAGCCCCACGCACCCAAAAGCAGTCGTGTTATTCCTTGATCACGCGCGATTCGCAAGACATTGCTCCATCGCCGCTGAAACGTTCCCCGCAGTTCATGGGTTGCGATTTCCACGTCCGAATGCGATCGCATGTAGGGCCCAGTGTTAGGTGCCGGCGCGGTAATTACTGAAACTAGAAATGGATCGCTTAGGAGTTCGCCGGTTCCTCTAGTCTTGAAAAACGGAACGTCGGGACTGAAAATCGCATAGTCGGTGTAGAGCAAGGAAGTTTGATTTCGATTGACATCGTAGTACTCCATGCACTGCAACAGGCACGGATACAGTCCAGAGCATCGAAACAGATCCTCTTCTTGAGCCTTGGCTCCATTCAGAAAACCACCACCCGGATTGCGGGCTGATGCGAAATTTAAAAGCCCGACGCGTCCGTTATTTGCCGAAACCATTTCTAGTGCGATCGTCTGCGTCGTTCCGTCGGTCACTTGAACCAACGGAGCGGTGCCGCTCGAAGTTTCAATGTGCGCCAACTGCTCAGGTGTATACAATCGCGTCTTGATAACTGCCTGCGATTGGCTTTCACGAAACCTTATGATCCGTCCATCATTCGATTGGTATTCACCCACTTCGATCAAACTCAGCACCGCAGCTGCCGCTTCCTTGAGTGTCATGCTCGACTCCTAATTCCAAATTGCTTTATACTCCTGAAACGGTGTCAGACACAATCAATCGTCGCGAGGTTCACCGATCAAATGCTTCAACATCCGGGCGGGGTTGTCAAGAAAAGCTCTGGTAACGCGGTAATGTTCGGTATCCTCGTAGGCGATCGGAACGATGCCTTTGTCGCTAAATGAGTATATCTTGGCGTGCGGGTAACTCATGATGATCGGCGAGTGCGTGGCGATCACCAACTGTGAATCCTGTTTGACGAGGCTATCGAGCAGTACGAGGAACTCCAATTGTCGTTGCGGTGACAGGGCGGCTTCCGGTTCGTCGAGGAAGTAGAGACCTTGCGAGAATCGACTTTCGACTAGGGATATGAAGGATTCGCCATGCGATTGTTCGTGCAGCGACTTCGTTCCATAGCTCTTTTGTACGCCAAGATTCTCGATCTCGGTTGCCACATTAAAAAGGCTCTCGGCCCGCAAGAACCAAGCGTCGGGCACGAGTGCATGAAATCGTCGCACCTTCAAAGCATGGTGCAGTTGTGAATGGCTTTCCCGAGTTGCAAACATCATGTTGCGACTGCCCCCTTCCGAGTTCAACCCGTTGGCGATCGCGATAGCCTCCAGCATCGTCGATTTGCCCGAGCCATTTTCTCCTACGAAGAACGTCACTTTTGGATGCAACTCGAGCATTGAAAACGTCTGCAGCGACGGCATCTTGAACGCATAGTGATCCGCATCGTAGATTCGAGACCTGTCTAGATAAACCGACTCGATAAAGGGACCTGGTGTAACTCCTGGTTTCAGTTTTCTCATGCGTATGTTGCCGTTTTAAGTCGCTTTTATGAATAAGGTGGCCCAAGCCGGCGAAATCCATGGCATAGCACTATTGCAACGAAGATGAGATTTCGTATGACCAATGCCGCCGGATTTGTTCCTGGAGCACGCGAGGCAAGTGAATTCGGCC
>CAIXME010000759.1 GCA_903920425.1 uncultured Pirellula sp.
ATCGACGTGACTTGTCGAGTTCAGTGTCTCCCGGTAGCGATAAATCTCGCATGGCTGCACATCCGCCGAGCAAAACAACTCCGATTAAAATAAGCCAAAAATACTTCCGCATGGGATGCCTCTTTACTTCGACGGTAGTAAATTATTCCTCAGATTCGCAATCCCTGTTCTCCCTGTTCCTTCTGGGGCGACGGTGTTTGCGACAGCAAATTGGGTAGAGTTGCTAGTGTGCTGAATGTCACGATCGAGTTCAAGCAAGTTGCATGAGAGCGGTGTGCACGCGACACTACAAAATGGCAGAACCAAGCGATGGTCGCAAGTCGCCCGTCGACCGCGAATTTGAATCAAAGACTTTTGGTGGCGACTGCGAAATTGAAATCGCTCCTATTGCCAGATAGCTCATGCAAGCCGACATCATCCAAGATAAGAACAACCCAGAGTCCGAGCCAACCTCGGAATCGTTAGGTACCGTCATGTACATAGAGGAAAAATCTGGGCTTGCTGGCCACGCAAGAATTGGACGCGTGAGATTCTCTCAATCGCGGAGAACCATTTACTATCGGGGGCGACGTCTGCAGTCTCTCAACGGCAGCGGATACAAAGCGAATTACTTCAATGTCGATACTGGACTTGAATACTGGATTTCCGGATGCAAGAAGAACGGCAACGACACGCTCTATCCTGGTGTCGTCGAGATCGATGACGATGCCCGCGAGGAATATTGGATTCAAATCCGGAGGAAACCAGAGAATGTCCATCTGCCCCGTTTTCGCTCAGAGGGCAAATACTCAAAACGACGTCCTGCGTAGGTCGTAATCGGTACATGGTACTTGTCGCCGGTCGATGCATGGCGACGCTCGTCTAGGAAAAGCGATGACTCGGCCCCGCCAATACAGTATACGAATCCTTTTGCTCCTGATGACTTTGGTTGCTCATGCATTTTCAAAGCCGAGCATCGCCCGAACGCTGCATACCGGTCAAATCGAGTCGATGTCCACATCGACGCCATTCTTAATCGTGATTCAGTATGGGGATAATAAAAGTCTTAACGCTCATTCCAAGACCTACGTTGGTGCATTTGGCTTGTACTGGCTCTACTCGCACCGCGTAACAATATGTTGCGGTTGCTTCAGGAGCGAAATTGAAATCAAGGATGAAAAAAATCTTGACGAATTTGGTAATGGCTCCGTGCTTTCCGGTGATTGCGAAATTGAAAAGAAAACACCAGACTAGGGAGGTACAAAGATTTGCCGACACGTGCCCGGTCGGCCGTTTTGATTTGCGTTGAGTTTCCTGCCCGGGGTTGCAGTTCGTTCGTAGAGTTAAAGCTTCATTTCGCGATGCAGTATTCACTTCGAAGCCTGATGATTGTTGTTGCGGCTATTGGCTGCCTGCCTGCTCTACTCGGAAACGTTTGGGTACTATTCGTTTGTGTTTTGATCGCCTCGGTTGTTCTCGGTTTGCAAGAATTCGTGGCTGACTTTGATTCTGACCCACCTAATTTCAGTTAGGCATACAGTCCTGTTGATGATCGGCAACAATAAAGTTTTTTTCACTCCGGAAACCGGGATCGACGCTGCCGCCCAAGGTGTTGAAATGTGCGATAAAAATGTGCGTCACCAATTTCCGGACACGCAGATCATCGTCACGGATATCCTTCCCGCGCACACGCCAGGATCTAGATTCTATGAGGACATCACAAAGGTGAACGTTCACCAACCCTGACGGAACATTAAAGTCGGGCCTGTTTTCTCAAGATGCAATTCATCTAACCCAGCAGGCTGGATACGCAGTCTATTCGAACAAATTAAAGCCATTACTAGAGGTGTGTCTCAAGGAGTAACCAGGCTTCGAACAAGAAGCGTCGAAGGGGCTGGCGGAATGCGCTCGATTGCACAATCAATCAATCACGCTGTCCTCGGGGCCATTGTATTGCGGCCCGAGAATCAAACCCATAGAATGCTCGATCGCAGTACGAGTGGTGCTGACATCTAGATCGTCCAACGGGTGATCAGTGGAAAGATTCCAAGCCAATATTAACCAAGAACAATCAATTGAGTCGAAGTGCTCGGGCCACCTGGCTTGGCGGTCGCCAGTCCGGTTTCCCACGCTCGATGAAGACAAGCGTTCGGCAGATCAAAGGCAAACTTGTGAACAGTGAAGCTGTGAATGACATCGAGGCCTCGAACGGTAAAGCAAAGTTGACGCTACCTGAGACCCGCGTAGAAGTCCACTCCTCGACTTTACAGCGCAAGAACGAGGACGGTAGCGTGCTGTTTGAATTGCCGTTGTCTTCGATTCTTTCCGCAGATTTCCGCAGGCCGTTTGACCCGTTCTGTTTCCTATTCATCGGAACTGCGTTGGCTATTGCTGGTATTGGCCGGTTCGCCTCTGAGTTGAATTGGCTCAGTTGTTTGTTGTATTTGGCTGCAGTGGTCACCATGGCAATCGGTTTCGCTGGTTGTCGTAAAGATCAGCTGCAACTGCAAACGAAAAATGGCGAAGTCCTAATCAACTGCGATGAGCTAGAAAACGAAGTGCGATCCTTTACGACAGCCCTCAACGCGATTCTAGCCGCTTAGATAATCACGTCGGTTTGAAAGCATAATCCAACTCGCCATCAGCTTGCGGATGAGGGAGGTTTGACTGTTGGTAATTCGATGGGGGCGATTCCTATTCTTGCTCGCCGCGTCATGGGTCGTCATGACGTTCACTCATGAGATGGGACACGTTATTGGTGGAACGTGCTGCGGTGGGTCGCTCAAATCAGCGGATCTGGTGCCGTGGCATCTACCATATAGTATCTTTGAACCCGACCCGTTTCCGCTGGTGACGTTATGGGCAGGCCTAGTTTTCGGCGTGTTGGCTCCTCTGACTGCTGCGATGGTTATTCAACGCGACTGGATGTGGTTCATTGCGAACTTTTGCTTGCTTGCCAATGGGGCATACATTACTACGGCTTGGTTTACTGGAGACGGCTACCTTGATACGCCGAAATTGCTCGAACACGGTGCAAGCCCTATCGCTATCGCGGTATATTGCTTACTGACCATCGGTCTCGGTTACGTTGGTTTTCGCCGGTCGTGTATTTCCATGCTGACCGCATCAACGAAACGGGAAACGGAGGAACATCAAAACGGGGACGACCAAAGCGATGCACGCAAGTCGCCCCTAGGTCGCGGGTTCGAATCGTAGTCTCTCGTTGGCAACTGCGTTATCGCCGGCAATCAAATTCAGGATGGAACGAATGAAAACACAGAGCTTGGTTCGGGCAAGAATCGCGACTATCAATGCACTAGCCATTATGGCCTTGTGCATTACCGGATGCGTTGTATTTTCGGGTATGCGAAGCGAGCCGGGCACAGAATTGGTCAGTGCAATTCAATTGCATGGCGGAAGGATTGAGTACCATGACGGCATTGGTAGCATGAACTCTAGGGTAAAAGCCATCTCGATACCTGCTCCCGCGCTTGAGACAATTGACCCACTTTCTTTTGAAATATTCCCGCGTCTGCGTGTACTTCACCTGACTGGGATACCAGCCGGGACCGAGGGAGAGAGATACGAGACAGCTTGTTGCGTGAACGGTAGGGAAGAACTTATTAAGCTAGTGGCAGAGTACCGAAAAGCGGGACTGGTGCGATAACCGTGGTATTCAACCGATAATTGAGCTTGTTTTTCCGCCGCTTATGAAGTGATCGGCACAGCGAATGAAGATTGCCACCATGAAGGACACGAGGAGCACGAAGGTAGAAAGCGAAGATTAATCCAATCGCTTGAACGATTGCGGTATTGAAGTTCATCGACAACGAATTTCAGGGCATGCTTGAATCGGCCTACAGGAAACGCCAAGCGATTGACTAGATTCGCAACGATGTTGCCTTTCATCCTTGGCAGGAACATCGCGATGCAAAGACAATACAATCGATTGAC
>CAIXME010000760.1 GCA_903920425.1 uncultured Pirellula sp.
GCCAAGCCACCGGAAGATTCACATCTTCCGCTACGGTGAGGGGAACGTTAAATGCAGCTGAACCCGCGAGCATCCCTCTTAGGTAGCGGAACTTGTGATTTGGTAGCGGAACTTGTGAAAGTTCCGGCGAATCGCCATCCACCTCCGCCCATCCATCAAGCAAAGAATCGCACGGGATCAAATCCAAGCCACCGGAAGATTCACATCTTCCGCTACGAAAGCGATACGTCCCCAACTAAAGATTCAGATCTTCCGCTACGACAACTTCGGAATTCCGAACAAAGTAATGATCTCGAATTTTGCGGTATTTAGGCCTGGTTGTCGCGATATTTATGGTCGGACGCTTTTCAGTTCCAGCCGCCATGCGGCTTGAGAACATTGGAATGATTGCCACCAACCGCATTGAGCCATTTGAGCATGAACACCCACTGGTGCCCCCTCTGTTTAGTATCTAACAACCTAGACCTGCAATCGCAGGTGAAATCGGCTTGCAACGAATTGCGAGTTCGCGAATTCCACCATTGGAGCTCGCTCGAACAAGTGCAGCCAGCAGCTGTCCCCTTGGCCAGAATCATCTTGCTGGACTTCGAGAGCAGTCGCCCTTTATCAAGCTTGGAAACAGATCTCATCCAAGCCGTCCATGCGAAGCCTCGCGATGTCGTGGTCGGTATTGGTGAGAGTTATCCAGGCAGCACCATCGCGCAATGGATGAAAATGGGGATGAGAGGGTACGTCGACAAGCCCGTTAACCAGGATTCTCTCGCCACTGCCATCCTAAACGCGAACGAGGACTGCATCCAATTGCGAGCTGCACAGAGCGAATACCGACTGTTGCAGATGCAACGTACTTCCATAACAACGCGGGAAGAAGAGGTGCTGCAGCTCGTCGTCCAAGGTGTACCCAACAAGTGTATTGCGACACGATTGGACGTGAGCCAACGGACCATTGAAACACGTCGTCAAAAGATTTACCGCAAGATGAATGCCAATCGCCTCGTCGACTTGATCAAGTCTCTCGAGAAGCTCGATTCACTATCAAACCTGCTATCCACAAACCATTAAATAGTCATCAAAAGGCTACGAATCGTAGGGGGATCATCTTCGAAATAGCAAATTGTGATCGCCACAACCGCATTGTGGCTCGCCGTTTGCTTTAAGTGTCGTGTTACACATCCGCAAAAGCGGAATCGCGAACCTTTTTGGAGTTGATCAGATGCTCGGAACAATATTGATAGTCGTCCTGGTACTCTTGCTTTTAGGGGCATTCCCCACTTGGTCGCACAGTCGAGCTTGGGGGTACGGACCATCGGGCGGGCTGAGCTTGTTGATCATCATTTTGCTCATCCTCGTTCTAACTGGTCGAATTTAACTCCTACTAGACCAATGGCATGCGTTAGCGATTTCGCCCACTGCGAACGTCGCTTTCGCAACCAGCCACTCGCAGGTGGCATTCAATACTCGCAGGCTCGATCAGCACAAACCTGGTTTCGAATGGCGAGCAACGTCGCGTCCATCGCGAGGTGGAAGTCGCTGAATTGCGATCCGAGTTGCGCTAGCGGACGGTGGTTGCCCAGCTCCCACTCTAGTGACTTACCCAACTCCAACGCAGGTTCAGCAGCGAAATTGCTGAGCAGTCCGATGAGCGAATGAACATGACGGACGAGTTCGCTTTGGTTCTTGGCCTGATAATCCGACTGGAGTTGCTCCATAAGGACTGGAACGTCCTCGAGAAAAATAGTTGCCAATCCAAGCAGTAACTCCTCATCTCCACCCAAGTTGTTTAGCGCGCCAGGCACATCAATTCGTATCTGCATCATGATCCTCATTCTCTTGGTTGAAGGTTCGGCTAAAACAGACAAACGTCATTAGTGACTCCTCCAATACACGTCGCACAGTAGCAAACGCCGAAAGCCACATGGGAGTGGACGCCACGAACGAGACTGTAGCAAACGACGCACCAAGGAAGTCACTCTATTTTTCTTTTCTTGAGATATCACTGAGTTTTTGGTAACGAAAATAGGCGACAATGGACCGCTAACCATGCACGTGAAAAGTGCAGGGGTTGCACACGGAATGGAATGCCTACGTTTTCTAGGGAAGCCAATCATGGACAAAGTACTTGTAGTTGATGATGACCGCTCGGTTCGCTTTATCGTGGAGCGTGGCCTGGCAAGCGATCAGGTGCAAGTGCTTTCCGCTGGAAATGGACTAGAAGCACTGCGGCTGCTGGAGTCGGAGAAGCCGACCATTGCGCTCATCGATGTCATGATGCCGCAAATCAATGGCCTGGAGGCGTTTCGCAAAATACGGGCCTTGGACTCCAAGATTCCCATGATTTTCGTCACTGCGGATGTTACCAGCGAGACCACGATCGAGGCCATGCGTCTTGGCGCATTCGACTACATCACCAAGCCGATCAACTTGGAAAAGCTTCGAAAGCTTACGCGATGCGCTATACAAGCTCGATACCTAATGGACCAGCCTGTCGGTTTGCCCATTACAGGGGATACCGAAACCGGCGATCGGTTCATTGGTACGAGTGATTTGATGGTCGAGGTATTCAAGTCGATCGGGCGTGTATCGGGCCAAAACGTGGCCGTGCTGATTCGTGGGGAGAGCGGTACTGGAAAAGAACTCGTCGCGCGTGCGATTGTGCAGCACAGCGATCGCAACGTGAAGCCGTTTATCTCCGTGAATTGTGCCGCAATCCCTGATCAGTTGATGGAAAGCGAGTTGTTCGGGCACGAGAAAGGTGCATTCACCGGAGCCGAAAAGAACCGTGTCGGTCGATTCGAGGAAGCTGACGGTGGAACGATCTTCTTGGACGAAGTAGGAGATATGTCC
>CAIXME010000761.1 GCA_903920425.1 uncultured Pirellula sp.
CGTGTATCTCATCGTTTGCTTCTTCGGAGCGCTGGCGTTCTTTATCTTCGTGATCCTCTATTTGATCTGCTTAACACAACGCATCCCATTCTTTCGTCTCATGCGATCGATCAAGGATGCGATGATCCTGACTTTCAGTACCGCTAGCTCCGAAGCGTCGATGCCGCAAACGATCGAAGCATTAAAGAAATTTGGTTGCTCCGAGCGAGTCGTCAGTTTCGTATTGCCGCTGGGTTATTCGTTTAATCTCGATGGGTCCATGCTGTACATGACCTTTGCGACCGCATTCATCGCACAAGCGTACAGCGTGCCTTTGTCGATGCAGCAGCAAATCACCATGATGCTGACGTTGCTCATCACATCCAAGGGGATTGCGGGCGTACCGCGAGCTTCGCTTGTCATCATTGCAGGGACGATGACCTTGTTTGATTTACCAATCGAAGGCTTGGCATTGCTGCTGGGGATCGACCAGTTGCTGGACATGGGACGATCCGCAACGTCGGTTGCAGGCAACGCGGTGGCAACGGCAGTGATCGCGAAATGGGAAGGTGAATTGCAGCTGGAGCCAGAACCAACACCAACTTAGTCTGACGCGTGGGTGTACCGGCTTTAGCCGGATTTTCTGGCAAGTTGGTGTACCGGCTTCAGCCGGATTTTCTGGCAAGTTGGTGTACCGGCTTCAGCCGGATTTTTACAGCACTCGCCGACTAAAGTCGGTACACCAACAAAGACACGACAGCTCACAGACAACTTCCATTTCAAATAAAAAAAGGCCGAGAGAGAATGATTTCCCTCTCGGCCTTTGTTGTTTTCAAGCGTGATTGTTTGCCTACCAAACTTTCAGCAGCCCCCCCCGACGCCACCAAAGAGCCAGGCATTGGCATCCAATCGCTTATATGGTTTTACAATCGCGACAAGGAATCAAGCTGGGCATACGATCGTGTCGGTGGAGTTTTGCCGAGCACGATCGAATTGGCCTGTGGCTTGGTCCTTGGTAACGCGATGGGTCGCGACTAGTATCGAATGATCAAGTCTGCGGTCAGTCGGTTTTCCATCAGACCTTTTTTCTCGGTCAATGGGAACTCGAATGCGCAACCGGATTCTAGGTGACGATTAGGTTTGTAACGAACACCGTATGCGTTCGTAACAAGATCGTGACCTTCGATTCCAGGCGAACCTAGGTTGAACAAGTCTCCGCCTTCCAGTGCAACTGGGAACGTCTTCGAATCGTTCATGTAGTGGAACCAATTGAGTTCGGTCAAAGCGTATAGGTTCGTTGCACCGATACGTTTGTCCAAGTGGTTAGACCAATACCAGAATTGATTTTCTTCGGAGCGATCCATTGGGAGAACGAATCCGGACGTGGTCAAGTAGTGACCTGACGAACCGATACGTGTTCCGCCCGATGCGAACACATCGAGGACTCCGTCGCCGTTTCCTTGCAGAGTGCGAGCCATTCCCGTTGGCACTTCGAAACGTGCACCAACCGATAGCAGTTGGCCTGCAGCGGCATCTCGGAACAGACTGTATTTTAGACCAGCAGAAATGTCGGCCCATCCATCATCCAGAATAGGACTTTGCGAAACAGCATATCCATCCTTGACCGCGATCAGCGAAAGATTTTCGCTGAGGCGAACACGAATCTGGAGAGCATACAGCTGGATC
>CAIXME010000762.1 GCA_903920425.1 uncultured Pirellula sp.
GGACGCAACGCGGGATCGGCAGAGTCCGAAGCGCTAAAGGCCCATCCATCCGTTCCGTTGACGAATGCATTGAGTAGCCATCCATAATTGACCGCCCCCGAGTTCCATGCGCGAACGTCGGCAGTCACGGCAACAGACATATAACCGGTCCCAGTAGCACCGGAAACGTCAAACGTATTCCAGAAAGAATCAAACGTGGAACGAGCTTGCACATCGTCGGTCTGAATTCCACCTCCGACACTGTTCCAGGTCGCGGTGGAAGCATCCCAGTCTGTGAGCATTCGGTGGAATGCGGCTCCGTCACCTGTGTTATTGCTTTGAACAAACAACGAAGCTGAGGTGATGATCGCACCAGCCGGAATCTGTCCAAGTGCGTTTCCAAACAGACTGTCGAAACGCATCAACACCTGGGAGGTATTCGTAGCTGTGTCTGGGTAGTCCACCAACAATCCACTAGCGTCTCCTCCCGTAGGAAAAACGGTATTCGGACTGTTTTGTGCCAACTGGACATCTTTGGCTCCAACATAGGTCCCGAATCCACGGTCGACACCTTCTTGAATCTCGTACACTCGCTTCAAGCCGATGCTGACAACCTTGTCTGCAGTTGGGCTAACTTGCCCATCGCCGTCAACCAAGGCAAAACGAATCGTTCGTGTTCCCGAACCCACGACGGTTTCATCGCGGTAGGTTACCGCTCTGGCAACCGATTGTGCGGAGAGTCGCGTAGCAGCCGAGTTGAAGGTGATCACAAGAGGTGTTCCGACACCGCCTGCGAAACTACCAATCACAACTCCGCCGTAAGTCACATCACTGCCGCTGACTCCCACTTGGTTCGCACCAGTACCTTCGTTTCGAATCTCAATTCGATCGTTTGCGTTGGCATTCGCCACCGCGGATACGGTCAGCGTGCCGTTGGTTAGAAATGCGTTGGTGCCCGGAAATGCAATTCGACCATCAATCCCGATTCCTGCAGTACCGCTACCGTAATAAGTGACACCCGAGGAGGAACTCACCCCGACATCATAATTTGCGTTGACTGCGGAAACGTTGGCAGGATTGATACCGGAGTAATTTGGATCGGAACTAACCGAGACCGCAGTGACGATGGTGTACGCGACATCAGCATCGACCAATGCATCGTCCACGCCAGTGACGATAACGACTTGGGGTACATTCCAATTCGCGGATGTGAACGTCAGCGTCGAAACCGAAACAGTGCCTTCCGCGGTGTTGCTTGAGGAAACATCGATCGAGACATCCGCAGATGGCTGGCTAGTAAGCACCATCGAAAATGCATCCGTGCCGCCTCTTTCGGTTGTCAAGAGTCCGGAAGTCAGCGACACGGTAACGCCGGCGACGTCATTATCGCTGTTCTCTACCGTCACATCTATGATGGATACGTTATTGAAGTTTGCGTCAGTACTTGTTGCCGTCGTTTGAATCGTATAGGCGATATTCCCATCCACAACAGAATCATCGACTCCATTGATGGAGACTACTTGTGGAACATTCCAATTCGCTGTAGTAAAGGTCACGGAAGCAACCCCAGGCACACCTTCGGTTGTGTCACTGCTCACCAACGAGACAGTAACATCAGCAGTTGGTGGCACAGCCAATGATATGGAGAAGGAGGCAGATCCGCCCGCTTCGGTAGTCACCAAGCCAGAGAATGGCGTCACGACGACCCGATCACCTGTCACGGTGACGGAAACCGTTGTCGTCGAGGTTTGTGCATTCGCATCGGTAATGGTGTACGTAAACGTGTCTTGAATCGATTCACCTGGATTCAAGGCAGAGATCGCGCCACCTGCAGAAGTCGGATCATAATTGACGGTACCATCGACGTTGATAGAAACGGCCGCTCCCAAGGTGCTTGTTGGGGAAACCGAAGTCACGCTGAATGGGTTGGGAGCAAGGCGTTCCATAGCGTTTGCGAAAGGCAAGAAGATAAACTGAACATCTCCGATCGCTTGTGCGAACGTACTACCCGATCGCAGCATGATTGAAAAATCATTGCCGGTCGCAAAATACGATACCGCGAGGTTTGCTGGCAAGCTGATGACGTTACCAGCCACGGTTGCTGCGGTCGCCCCGCTTCCGATCGCGATCAATGTACCGGAAGTATGAGTTTGCCCTGGAATGGACACGATGACAGCCCCTGCTGCATCCGTTGTCGCGGTTACACCACCATACGCCTGGACCAACGAACCAACTGAAGTGTCTGGATCGATCTTCCATCTACCACCCATCAAATTCGACGCCGTAGCAGGAATATAAACGAAGCTGAATCCGTCATCTTCGAGGTTGGCGACGCCCGCATTATCTGGTGTACTATCGTTATCCGTATTGCGAATTAGCCATTTGTTCGTACCTGCAATCGGGCTAACTGACGTGATGTTATCGTCGTTTGATGAGGTCATTGCGAACAGCATACCGCTGGTTTGCGAGTCGACCGCTTCTGGGATAGTCACTTCGAAAAGCCCCGCTGCAATTCGAGTGACATTCGCTTGAGAAACTCCAAACCCAGATCGTAGGTTACCTACGTTGTCCACATGACCTGATGTCCAACCGTCCGCATATGGGAAGAACGCTGTACCCATTGGAGTGTTTCGTTCTCCACCTGTTCCCGTGCCCGTGTCGGTTGCTAGCCAGTAACCGCTTGTGGCGTTGACGATGTTTCCGTAGGTATTAGCTGTTCCATACGGAGTTGTGTCGTCCGCAACTGTTGCCAGGAGAACACCCGTCGATTGCTGAATCGCAACCCCGTTTTGAGATAGCTGGACATCTCCTAAGTTTTGTGGGGATGCAATGGCGATGTTATTTGGAGCGGTTGACGTTCCAGAAACGGCCCAAGCCGACGTGGCATCGTTGGTAGCGGTGATATTACCGAATACGTTCGCAGCCCCGACGGAGACCGCTGCGTTTTCCGGATCGAAGTCATTGATCAACACGTTGATGTTGATTGAGGAATCCTTAGTCGTCGTAGCAGAATCAGCGACTGTTTTCGCCCCATCGGCTACCGAACTGATACTGCCGACTGCCAATGCACTCGTAACGCTGGCACCATTGTTATCGGTTGCTGTGATTGTGTAAGAAAACGCACCGGAGCGGTCTGATTTGGGAGTGAATGTCACATCGGATCCAACGATGACAGCGTCGACTGGGGCGTCGGCATTCAATGTAACGGCGTAACTAAGCGTGTCAGTCGAATCAAAATCAGCGAAGAAGGGGGCCAAGCTGAACGTTTGGGCTGCACCGTCCTCGACAAAACTAATCGCTGGGATTGCAGAGACATTAAACGGAGCCTCGTTGGAGCCTCGCAACGTGACGGTGACTGTTGCGGTTCCGATGTTCACACCGTCCGTGGCCGTGTAAACAAAGGTATCTGTCACAACTTGACCAAATGCCAATGCCTTGAGAGATTCGGCCGGATACGCATAGCTCACAGTTTTATCTGCGTTCAGCGTGATCGCTATACCATTGGCACTCAAACCGCTATTGGGCGACGTCGCTGTACCCAACTCAGAAATCGTGAGTGGGGATGACGTAGCCAATTGGTTTTCGAAGGGAATAAAAAAGACGTTGAAGTCATCGTTGAGCGCGTTGGCAGCGGTAGCGCTCTCAAACTGCAATTGCCGGATCGCAAAATCAGTTCCGTTTGCTGCGGCTTCATACGAGAAATAGGAGTTCGTCGCACGCGTCCTATCTTGATCAGCTGTCTCGATAATCAACACGCCGCTTGTTGGCGAGTGACCAGGAATCGACATGTTCCAATTGCCATTGCTGGTTCGCTGGATCGTGAAGTCGCCAAACGACTGAATGACGGGATTTGCAATCGCGGAGTCACCTCGAACCGTGCCCCCGATCAAACCTTGTGCGCCCCGTGGAATGTACATCACACTGAATGCAGCATTTTCGCCAGAAGCCAAATTCCCTGCGTTGTCCCGGGTGTTGACCAACCAAGAATTTCCTCCGATGGGCAATGCTCGAGCATAGTTGTCGCTATTGCCCGATGCCATTACAAACAAGAAGCCCTCTGCTCGCGAATCAACGACACCAGTGATAGATACTTGATACTGACCTGCAGAAGCAGTCGTCGCAACCGAAACGTCAGGGTGAGCGACGACAGCAACTCCAGCGTTATTGTAAGAAGCACCAACCCAGCCCGCAGCGTATGGGAACCTGGCAACCGCAGGGCGTACAATGTTTTCCGCGTTATTGCCAGGGGCAGATTCCGACGACAGCTGAACGTTAGCTCCCTCAATGTTGTAGTTCAAAACCGACAAGTTTGTCGCTGTGTTTCCTGCACCAACGGGAACGATGTTCTCGCGTACTGTCGCCAACACAACACCCTCGATTCGCCCCATCAACGACAGACTACCATTGCCGTTATCGAGATTGTCGGAATCTTTTGACAACGCAATATCGGCATAGTTGGTAACGTTTCCAATAGCGATGCCATCGACAATCAAACTGCGCTGCGGTGTCGTGGTGCCTGGTCGAACAGGAATCGAGTAGACCGCACTGTTGCCGGCTTTGTTAGCGTTGGTATAGTCGATATTGGCCGCCGAAACTTGTTGCGATACCGCGCCGTCGTTATCGTTCGATAGAACATTCAATGCGATCGCTGGCGAGTAAACCAAACTACCGTTGGTCAAGTTGAACTGATCGTTCAAAACGTTGGCTGCCATCAACTCTCGGCGTTCCAGCGACTCCACTTGAAGATTCCGCACAAGGCTGCGAATCGCGTTTTGACTTCGCTTCTTAGAAATCTTTTCAACGGTGCGAACGCGTTTTGCAGAAGTGAATCGACCTAAGAGCTTTTTGGAAATAGACATCGGTGGGTACTCGCTGGGTGGTAGTGAACGGCTTGCTTTGTACATGTCGCTCGAAAACAAAATGGAGCGTACGCACAAACCAGATCCTCGGGATGAATCACAAAAAATGAGAATCGAGGATGACGCGATCGAATTAGAAACCAGCTGTATTAATTTCCCGTGAGAGCATTGGGAAGATGTAGCGAAATTGCTGGCTTTGCTGGTTGCACCGCTCATCTGCGATTGCAACGTGTGCGAGAATAGAAAAGACCTGAGCCGCAGGAACTAGCGACCTAACCATTGCAGAAGCGAGGAAAGCTTTGATCACAGAGGATAACCCCTGCGACTCAGGATACTAGGTAGCGATTTTACGCTGATGTTTTTCGCATCGACACGACGCGAATCTCGTCTTTTTTCAATTTCTGCTTGTTGTGCTGCAGTCCGTTTTCAAATTGAAGTCGAAGCTCGTTTCAGCCCCTTTCACCTCCACTTCGATGGCGCTTGCACGACCATAGCACGCTGGAATCTTGACGTTCTCGACCATCTCTTCGGGATCCTCTCCCTCTTCACGATCTCTCTTGGTCGACTCCGATTCAGACTTGCGCTTTTCCAGGACCATCACCCGTTTCTTGCCGGGAATGATGCCCGATTTCCGCGAGTCAAACATCAGCTTGTAACGCCCGTTCTCGTCCGTATGGCCATACGAGTATATTCCGTCTGCAACTGTCTCGAATCGTATCTCAGCGTTGCTCAAAGGCTTGTTGTCCAGGGAAACCACTCCCGAAACCTCTACAAGTCCAAGCGGGCCGTAATCTGGCTGCGAAGTAGTCTCGCAACCTGAAATCCAGGTTATCGCACAGAGCAAAAACGGGACGAAACACTTGGAGTTGCTCATTGAAGGTCCAGAGGGCAATGAAAGAGGCAAATACGAACGCGACCTATCCATTTGAATGGAACTAGTCTTCGAAATCGACAATCTCGCCACCGTCGCGAGAACCGACTGCTCTCGTTACTGCAACATCGGTGTTGTTGGAAATGAACGTCACGGAACCGTCAGCCTTGCCAAACATGACGCCGCCAACGTGCCAGCTACCAAATGCTACCTCTATCAAGTATCCATTCGAAGCTGGTTTCGTAACCGCAAGATTCACCTGAGGATACAAACTACCGGCCGCTTCGGAAAACTCGGTCCCGCCGGTTCCTCCCTTGCAATTGCAAGGATCAACTTGAGGACCACCCATGGCCCAAAAATCCATCCCTTGCCCGTCTTTTGAGAAGTCTGGATCGGTTCGAGACTCACCCACCATGATCGTTCGTGAGAGGCCGTCCACAATATCTTTGAGTTTGGTTTTGCTGCAACCGTGCATGACGCCATCTAGGTTGGTATCTTCGAACGATTGAGTATTGACGACCGTTCTTGTCGACGCATCGTCAGAAGTAACTTTGGAGCCCCCGTTGGCTCGGTAGCTAACCGGGACGCGACGCTGAATGCCGTTGTAGTCAGAGGGTTCCGAAAAAGGCAAGCTCGGGCAACGGAACGAAGAAACCGTAGTCTGGCACGCCTTGTAATTGGGGCTCAACGGATTATCCCAGTTCCCTAGCCCAGATTCCGCAAAGATCAAAGTCTGATAGATGTTGTTTTGCTCAATTTGGGGCAAAATAGCGGCCGTCCAAAACGCACCATGATCAGTCCATCCCGATGGCAGTCGCTTGTACGCGCTCTCATAGTTATGGAGGGCAAGCGTTATTTGACGCATGTTGCTGCTGCAACTCATTCGTCGAGCAGCTTCTCGAGCAGCCTGGACTGCGGGCAATAGCAAGCCCACCAAAATCCCGATGATGGCGATCACAACCAAAAGCTCGACGAGCGTAAACGCTTTGTTAAGCTTTGAAGACTTGCAGCCTGAATGAACGTTTGAAGTATTTCTCACAAGGAAATTCGATTGCGTTAACGGATAGGTGGGGGATTATTGGGGGCGGAAGCTCAATCTACCAGTACTTCGATCGCGTTTGTGAATTTACCATTTGCAAATTATGAATCTTAGGTGAATTTCGATGAGGCTGCGGAACTCGGATAACAACGCGTGTTTCACCAGATCTTAACTCTCATGAACGGTCAACATTTATGCAGTTGGCTATATTCGGCATCAACCTAGCTGTTACCTCTTTGCCGATCCAATGAATTCATCTATGCAATCCATCCAATCTCTCTGTTGGTTTATTGTTCTTTGGACCATCGCGTTGCAAAGTGTTGCACAAGAGCCGACTTTCCGGTCGCCGACGGGGACCGATTTTGCAAAGGTCATTCCTGGCGGTGTAACGATCTTGCCAAGCGGAAAATGGCTAACGCCTGTCGGCAAGCGACTTTACTCGGGAGAAGACTTGTGGAACGTGATCGCAAGCCCCGATGGCAAATTGATTGTCGCCCTATGCGATCAAGGGATCGACGTGTATCCAACCGACTCAACAGATCCGCGGCCGCTTTCTTTTCGGATCCCTTGGAAGAACGCCGCGTTTTGTGCCGCGTTCACAACAGATGGTAGCCGACTGATCGTTTCGAGCGGAGACGCTGGTCACGGTATTCAAGTATTTGAAACAACAGATTGGAACACGAAAGCTGTCTCGCGTCTCGAGGTACGAAATCAGAAGCCCATCCAAACGATCACGGCAGATGCAGAAGCCTACATCAACGATATCGCATTAGCACCGGACGGACGGCATGTCTTTGGGGCAGACGTTGCCCGGCAGCGTATCGTAGTTTTTGATCTTGTCGATGAGAAAGTAGTAGCGGATATCCCAGCCGGCCGCGAGCCATTCTCGCTAGCCCTTTCCAAGGACGGAACTCGACTCTTCGTTGCCAATATCGGTGTTTTTGATTATTCCGTGATACCGCAGGGGAACGGGAATCCTCGCGGACTAGCGGTCCCTGCATTCGGATTTCCCTCCCAAGAAGCAACTGACGGTGTTGAGCGTGAGGGTCGCCAAGTACCAGGACTAGGAGATCCGTTAGTCACGGATGCAAATTCAGTTTGGATGCTCGACGTGGCCAATCCAGCAACGCCACAGGTTCTTGAGAAGATCAAAACTGGAATCCTTATTCATGCGGCAACAGAAACAGGCAAAGCAGTCGGTGGAAGCGCCCCCAATGATCTACTCATCTCAGGTGACAAGCTATTTGTTTCCAATGCCAACAACGACACGGTTCAGTATTTGGACGTCAAATCGCTCCAAATTCTCAAGACTGTAAAACTATCGCCACAACCTTTGCTTTCGAGCCTTCGAGGAGTCATCCCGTCAGGCATGGCAGCAACCAAGGACGGCAAGACCCTCTATGTTTGCGCGTCAGGTCTGAACGCAGTGGCCGTGATCTCTATAGAAACGGGAACCGTGGAGAATTGGATTCCAACGGGTTGGTTTCCAACGGCCTGCACTCTCTCCCCCGATGAACGAACTCTATACATCGCAACACAGAAAGGGTTGGGACTTGGCCCTCGCGGCCCAAAGCACAAACGCACCGAATCCGACGAACGATTTGGATACACAGACATGCCGGGCATGGTGTGCGCTGTTACCTTGGACGGTTTAGCGGACGGAACAAAGACGGTTCTGAATAACAATGGAATGCTACCTTCGGCCAAACCAACGCCAACTCTACCAGAAGAAATCGAATACGTGGTATTCATCACCAAAGAGAACCACACGTTTGATGGAATCTTTGGCGGCCTTCAAGGCTCGACCAGCGAACCCGACTACGCTGAGTTTGGAATGAATGGTTGGATCAAGGAAAACGGAAAACAAGAACGTCTGCCCATCATGCCGAACCATGTTCGCTTGGCAGAACAATTTTCTATCTCCGACAATTTCTACATGGAGCCTCAAGCCTCTGGAGACGGACATCGTTGGTTGGTCGGTGTCTATCCAAGCCTTTGGACCACGCGCGTTTTCTATTCTGGATGGGGTTTCAAAAAGAGCGATACGGCCAAAGGGCGAGCTGTTTCCTTTGGTTCCAATGGGTCGCAAATCCCAGAGGATTATTTGGAGAACGGTTCCATTTGGGAACATCTATCGAGGGGCGAGATTTCGTTCCGCAACTACGGCGAAGGGTTCGAGTTGCCGGATAACGACGAAGGTCCGATGACCAATCGCAGCGGCGCGTACACCCAACTGAACTACCCCATGCCAAAAGTTTTGTACGACAACACGGATTTCAACTACCCAGCTTACAACAACAACATTCCAGACATCGCGAGAGTAGACTGGTTCATCGAAGACATCGAAAAGTATCGCGCTCAACATGATGGCGTTATTCCTCGATTCCTCAACGTCACGCTTTGCAACGACCATGGGGCTGGAGCAAACGCAAAGAATGGCTACCCCTATGTTGCCAGCTACATGGCGGACAATGACCTCGCCTTGGGGCGAATCGTAGCCTATCTATCTTCCCAACCTGAATGGAAGAAGATGGCGATCTTCGTAACTCAAGATGACTCTGGCGGCGACAACGACTCCATTGACCGCCATCGATCGTATGTCCTCTGCATCAGCCCTTGGGCAAAGCGAGGGTACGTTTCGCACGAACATAGTTCCATCATCAGCATCATCAAGACCATTTACGGCCTGTTCGATCTTGGCTCGAACAATCTTTTCGATGCAACCGCAACGGATCTTTCGGACATGTTTTCTTCGGAACCAAATTACGCACCCTACAAATTTGTGCCCGTCGATCCTAGGGTTTTCAAGCCCGAAGACACCATTGACCCGACCGATCCGAAATTTGAACGAAGACGAAAAGAAGGCCCACCGGCAAAAATGGATGATCCAGACTTTGTAGAATGGCTTCGGAATCGATAGTGTTCGGTTGAATGTACCCGGCGCCCTAAGGTCTCTCACGGAGGAAATCTTGCTCGTACCTAATCCAACAACTGTACCCAAATTATTTGTAATCGATACGAACGTTATCCTTCACGATGCGAGCTGCATCCGGAATTTCGAAGAGAATGATGTAGCCATTCCGATTGTCGTTCTCGAAGAACTAGATCAATTCAAAAAGGGAAACGATGACGTCAATTTTCAAGCACGTGCGTTTCTCCGAACCATCGATGCATTGACCAGCGATGCTTTTGCCTCGGAAGGAACAAGCATCGGAAGCGGACTTGGAACCTTGCGATTGATTCTCGGTTCCGAACCTCAAACTCAGCTGAATGACGCGTTTTTGGACGACTGTGCAGATCACCGCATTCTGAATACCGCCCTAAGACTGCAAGAACAAGAAGCGCCCCGCGCTGTGGTGCTGGTCACGAAAGACACCAATCTCCGAATGAAGGCCAAGGCTTTCGGATTAACCGCCCAAGACTACATTACGGACAAGGTCGCTAGTTTTGAGAAGCTCTATACTGGCAAACGTCTCGTGGATGATCTACCACCCGCTTCGTTAGAGCCTTTTTATAAAAACGGTGGGCATCTCGCGGCAGAGGAGCTATCCGAAATTGAATCACCTATTGCGAACGAAAATTATATTCTGCGCAGTGGCTCGAAATCAGTTCTAGCCACCTACAACGCAAACCAAAAATGCTTTAATCGCATCGATCGCGTAGGGGCCTCTGGCATCCAACCCCGCAACGCAGAACAATCCTTTGCGCTGCGGGCCTTGATGGATGACAACATCAAATTGGTTACGCTATCGGGGCAGGCTGGCTCGGGGAAAACACTGTTGGCTCTCGCAGCTGCCATGGAATGCCGAGGACGATATCGCCAAACGCTTTTAGCGAGACCGATTGTACCGTTGAGCAACAAAGACCTTGGTTTTTTGCCAGGTGACATCGACGCGAAACTCGATCCGTACATGCAACCGCTGTATGACAACCTGGCCGTTATTCAGCCTCAACGTGGAGATGGCTCTGCGTCCCTGCGAGGCCAAGAAATGTTGGAAGCCAATCGAATTGAAATTGCTCCGCTAGCCTACATCCGTGGACGAAGCTTGCACAGGGTCTTCTTTATTGTGGACGAAGCACAAAACCTGACGCCACACGAAATCAAGACCATCATCACACGAGCTGGTGAAGGAACCAAGATTGTGTTCACGGGCGACATCAACCAAATCGATCATCCCTATCTAGACTCGCTCTCGAATGGACTGAGCTACGTGATCGACCGGATGGTAGGGCAATCCATCTATGGACACGTATCGCTCGAAAAGGGGGAACGCTCGGAACTCTCGGAACTCGCCAGCAAATTGCTGTAATTGACAAAATAGAAGAGCGACAATCCACAAAACGCCAGAACTGCGTTAGCAACTGTTCTACAATGGGAGTCTTTAGCTGTGGCGGGCCATGGCTTGTATTTCCCCAGCGAGCAAACGTTGAATAGCCAATCTCATCCGTCTTCCGCAGAACGAGAGTCTCAGCTAAGCCCTCCGCTTGCGAAATCGCCGAATCAGGATGCGTTGAAGTTGACAACTGGACTGCAACGCTGGACCGCAATCTGTAGCCTAGCCTTGCTGGCATCGACATGGCGATTGTGGACGCCGCAAAACATTTACCCACAAATCCCTGCATTTGCGGCATTGTGTTCTGCACCGACGTGGCTGGACTGGACAGCACTATCGACGTTGATTTTCGGACTGGGATTGTTAGTAGCTAACCGCTCACCACGATACCGCAGTGGCGGTTGCGGTTGCGTATTGCTTTCGCTTGCGATGTTGATTTGCCTCGATCAACACCGGCTGCAAGCATGGGCCTATCAACTACTTCTGTTCGTGACCTTCTGGCTACTGTGCGAAAGCCCGACTTCGCTCAAATGGATCACACGGCTGATTATCAGTGTCTACTGCTACTCCGCGATAGGAAAACTGGACTACGAATTCTTGCACACGGTAGGACAGCAAATGACACAAGCAGGGAGCAAATGGTTCTTTCGCGACCCAGCGACGAGCCCTACGTCTTTTAGCCCATGGATTGTCGCATTGATTCCGATTGCCGAGTTGGCGATCGCAGCCGGACTGGCATGGCCAAGAAGTCGTCGCGTCGCAGGAGTTTTTGCGATCTTCATGCATCTTGTTCTCTTGATGATTTTGGGCCCTTTAGGACTGAACCATCAAGCTGGCGTCTTGATCTGGAATATTCAGTTCCTAGGTCAGGCAGTGTTCTTGTTCCAATGGATCCCAGCAGCAAAACTTGCAACAGTAGTTTCTCATGGGAACGAGAATGCTTGGTACCGTACCGTTGGCAATTGCTCCGTCGCAAGTATCGCGATTCTTGTCATGGTATTGCCCTGTACCGAGCGATTCGGATTGTGGGACCACTGGCCTAGCTGGGCTTTGTATGCTCCCCATAGCAGCCGCGTTCGAGTCGAAATCGCCAGCACGCGCGTCGAACAATTGCCTAAGGAGTTTGCTTCGCTCATCAGCCCTTTAGACAACACGGAAGCATCCATTGCTCAATGGGTGGCCGTTCCGCTCGATTCATGGTCGCTGCATACTCTCAAAACGCCCATCTATCCTCAGTCTCGCTTTCAACTCGGTGTAGCGAGACACTTGGCCCAATGGGTGGACGCCGAGCTTGAAATGCGAATCATAGTACTAGGACCGGCGAACCGGTTTACAGGTCAGAGGTCAACCGTCGTCCTAGAAGGTAATTCCGACATAGATAAAGCGGGGCGGGCATATTGGTTCAATACCGTGCCGCGTCGCACCAACGATGACACGCAGCGGCTATGAACCGGCGATCCAAGCTGTTTGTGCTTTTTGAATCCGCGATATCATCAACAAAGCAACAATGCACAAAAGGATGCTAAGCGATTCCTCTATTACCGAGACCCATGTAGCACCGATGATCATGGGGATCGTGTCGGCAGCAAGCTGCAATCGCATCGAAATCTGGCCCAGGAAACCACAAACCAACCATAACGTCCACCAAAGTGGTAACACGCCAACGGGCTGTGAGTTCCATCGTTCAGGAGAATGGCTCGCGCGGTATAGCTCGCTCATAGCGATATAGGGCCGAAACAAATTAAAGATCGGGATAAAGAAATATCCAAATGACCAACCTGGTGTGATCGTCATTCCGCGAGCACCAAAGCCGCGCACATTATGGTGCGCTCGAATAATAAAGAATGCAAACACGATCGCCGTTAAGATGTATTCTGCAAGCGAGACAATGGCGATCATCTGCTCACGAAGGTCGTTGCTCTCTGCCGCTTCGCTGCTGATCGTCGGCTGGGACAGCAAATCAATCTGCATGAGACTCGAGACAACGCTGGCGACTGCCAAGACTGCACCTAGGACAAAGAGAATGCAAAGCAATGTGCACAACGTGCGGTTGTCGTACTTCGCCTTGCGTTCATACCAAAAGGTGGATGCGTTCTCACCCGTGACATCCAACGTGGATGTATCTAACGCCGACGGAGAGCTATATGGATTGAGGGGAGAGGATTCGGACATGGCGTGACAGCTCCAGAGATAAATTAACGTAGAAGAATGCGAGGTCGAAAATATATCAAATCTCTTGCGACGGGTGTGTCTTGGGACGGAGACAAAATATCATGAAAAACCTAATTCAAACGGAACAGGACATGGCAACCTCATTGTTGGTTAGAGTATGTTGTTGAAATGAATGATTCGGTGACGTTGACCATTCCCTCCTCAAAGCCCCCCTCCCCAAAATGCAACGACGCAATTTTCTTACAGGTACTTCCGTTAGCTTAGCCATGTCCACGATGGTTGCAGCGAGATCTCGTTTGTCTGCCGCGCCGAGCAATGCACCGCGAGTGGTGGTGGGCATGATGGGCCTCAGTCGCGGAAAGGATCTCGCAGCCGACCTATTGAAGATTCCTGGCGTCGAAATCAAATACGCATGCGATACCGATACATCGAGAGCAGCTGCGGGAACCAAGTTCATCAACGAGGCTGGAGGCAAAGCGATTGCTGTTCAAGACTTTCGAACCATCCTTGACGACAAGGAAGTGGATGCGCTCTTTTGCGCAGCCCCTAATCACTGGCACGGGCCGGCAACCATCTTAGGATGCAAAGCCGGCAAGCATGTTTATGTTGAGAAGCCAGCATGCCACAACCCCCAAGAAGGCGAGTGGATGGTGCGAGCCGCAGAACAAGCCCAGCGCTGTGTCCAAGTTGGCAATCAACGACGCAGCAGTATCGGTTTTCAATCTGCCATTGCAAAGCTCCATGCAGGTTCGATCGGCAAACCTTATCTGGCCCGTGCTTTCTTTAACCGTATGCGAGGCTCGATTGGCACCAAGATGGACTCGGTCCCACCGTCGACTCTCGATTATGAACTATGGCAAGGTCCTGCACCTCGTCGAGCCTTTCGCGACAATGTAGTGCACTACAACTGGCATTGGTTTTGGAATTGGGGCAATGGAGAGCTGGGCAACAATGGCGTGCACGGACTAGACATATGCCGTTGGGGGTTGCAAGTCGATTACCCCAATCGCACCGTCTCCAGCGGTGGTCGTTATTGCCATCGCGATGATCAAGAGACACCCGACACGCAAACTGTTTCCTGGCAATTCGAGGGAGGCAAAGAGATCTGTTACCAGGGCCTCTCGTGTACGCAGCGAGCGCCGGGCCCCTTTGTATCCTTTTATGGAACGGAGGGAGCCATGGAGATCGACGCTGACGGTGGCTACAAAATTTTTGACGCAGCCAACAAAGAAGTCTTCAGCGCGGAAAAGACGGGCTGGGGACAGATGGAGCACATCCAGAACTTCATCGACTCCATCCGCGCCAACGATCCGTCCAAGCTCAATCAACCGATATTGAGCGGTCACAAAAGTACGTTGCTTTGCCATCTTGGAAATGCAGCACATCGCACCGACCGAATCCTGCACTCCGACGTAAAAGATGGACGATGGACCGATGCGGACATTCCCAAAAATCTATGGCGTCGCGATTACGACCCATCGTGGGAAAAACAGATCTCGGAATAGCACCTGCAATCGGCCAATGCAAAAATGGCGTTCTAGTCTCGATCTAAAGCCTAAAGCAATTTGAGATAGCGGCTGCATGTACCGTCCGGTGATTCAGGTTCCACGCTAGAACCAATTCCACCTGTAGAGAGTTGATTTAGGGTTGCATGTGCGGCAAGCCGTTACAACTAGAATAACCCTACGCAGAGGCGGGTCAGCGATGGCAATGGACTTCTAGCCGCGAGTTTTGATTAATACAACAGCCCCGTCTGCACCGTCACGCCATCAAAGTGTGTCGGATTTTTTGAAAAATCCGGTTAAACAGCACTTAAATTGCAGGTACAATTTCGAAATAAACAACCGAAGCCTCACTCTTTGACAACTCAACACCCCAAATCTTCCGCGGAACCCGCAATCATGCGTTCAAAGAATCGTCGAGCCCACAGAAAGAGTGCATTTACGCTAGTTGAGCTTCTAGTCGTCATCGCAATCATCGGTATTTTGGTTGGGCTGCTTTTGCCGGCCGTCCAGGCGGCACGCGAAGCCGCTCGAGCCATGCAATGCAAAAACAATCTGCATCAAATTGCGTTGGCCGTCGATAACTTTCACGCCGCCCAGAAATGCTTTCCACCGGCTCGCTACCAGCCTCGACCGGGAGACCCTGCTTCGTTGGCATGCGGAGGCAAAGAGACAACTTGGCTCGTGCGAATTATGCCATACATGGAGGCCCGAGTCGTCGAACAAGGTTGGGATTACTCCATGCCTTATAGCGACCACCCTGAAGAAGTACGGATAAAGACGTTACCAACCTATTGCTGCCCGGCGCGTCGCTCTGCAGGCGAAGCCAAAGGGAACGGTCAAGTTGTCGGTTCCGGAACGGTATGGATCACACTGCCGTGCGGATGCCGCATCCCTGTACCAGGCTCTGGTGGTGGATCTGCTACCGGTGCTGTTGGGGATTATGGGGCTAACCACGGAGACCTATCTCCTGGCTCCTCAGGGCTTGCAACAGATTTCAGCTTTGGCGGTAACGGCACAGGTCCCATCATCTCCAGTCGCGCCACGTGCAACGATGGGATCCCTCGCAACTGGCAAGACAGAATAGCGCACCGCCACGTTACCGACGGCTTGAGCAACACGTTCCTCGTAGGAGAGATGCACGTTCCCATGGGAAAATTGGGGCAGTCGCCACAAGACGCGTTCATCTTCAACGGCGACAACGTTTTTAACTTCGCTCGACTTGGTGGCCCAACAATGCCCATCGCCACGGACTTGAGAGGCGAAGGAAACAATTTGGTGCGATGGGGAAGCTGGCACGTGGGGTACTGTCAGTTTGCAGCTGCAGACGGCAGCATTCGTGCCATCAGCAATCAAATCGATACCGATACGCTTGGGCGCCTTTGCAACCGAGCTGATGGCGAACCGGTCAATTTCGAAGAATAGCAAATGCCGACCAAATTCCTTTCGATACTATTCTTTATCGCTATTGCCTGCCCAACCTTGATGGGCTGCCGCGATAGCAAACTCAAGACATTCCCAACTCGCGGCAAAGTTGTCTTTGCAGATGGCACACCGGTCAAAGTTGGAACGATCGAATGCAAATCGCTACAACATGGCGTTCAAGCGTCCGGCACGATCGAGCTCGACGGAACGTTTTCTTTGACGACCTATGTGCAAGGCGATGGTGCCGTTGCCGGGTCGCATCAATGTGTGATTGTGCAATTTATTCAAACAGAGAACATTCCGAATTACAAACCATCCACACTGGGAGTGGTAAACAGGAAACACGCATCGTACTCGACGTCTGGATTGCATTTCGATGTCTCGCCTACCGGCCCCAATGAAATCGTGATCGAGGTGCAAGGGGTAGAATCCGCTAGCGCCAGCAGCCAAGAATCGCACGGGCACGATTCGGATCACGCGCCCAAGCCTTAACGAAGAGCTAACCCATTCAATCTGAACTCTTCTCTGCCTCTGCGGCTCTGTGTGAGGCAGCAAACCTGGACACAAACATCGGAACGCGACCTCACATAAAACCAGGTCGTTAGGCCCTTCTTTATTCAGGCCCTCTGTTCCCGCCATTTTTTGAGGGGAGTCTCTCCGGCCGGTGACTATCCGTTTCGCGGATCGCAATCAAATCGCTCCCATTGGGTGGCTGGCAAGGTTCTTCAGAATAACGGCCGCGGTTTGGTACGAAATTTGTTAGTGAGCCAATGAGCCCGTTTTGCCGTAGGTCGTTTTGGCAAATGGTGCGAAGAAATCCCCGTACGTAATGCGAGCAAATCAAATGAACCGATCACTTGGAAACTGGAAACTGTTGATCTTGACGATCGTTTTTGGTGTGCCGGTAGGTTACTGGCTGTATTCTCATCCTGCGACACCTCCGTCCGCGGTTTATGCACAGCAAGTTGTCGAAGCTCAGCAAGCGCGAGGCGGACTCGATATTCCGGCCAGCGTCGCGGGTGCGGATCAGCTTTCGAGAGTCTTTCGCGATGTCTCGAAATCGCTCAAACCCTCGGTGGTGAGCATTAAAAACGTCGTGGAACGCTCTATTCGTACGGGCAGCCGTTCGCGAGGCCGAGCCTCAGGTTTACCGCCGGAAATCGAGCAACTGCTCCGTGGTCAACTCGATGGTTTTGGTGGAGATGCAGGCGACGAAAGCGATTTACCAAAGGGTCGTTTTGAGAATGGACTCGGGTCCGGAGTCATCGTACGCGAAGATGGATACATCTTGACCAACAATCACGTTGTTGAAGGCGCGAGCGTGCTGGAAGTGGTACTCTCTGACGACCGTAAACTTGATGCAAAAGTGGTCGGGACCGATCCTCGTACCGATTTGGCCGTTCTCAAAATCGAAGCGTCAGGTCTAGTCGCTGCTCGCCTGGGCAATTCCGGGAACATGGAAGTGGGCGATTGGGTGATTGCCATCGGAAGCCCATTTGGATTAGCCCAGACTGTCACCGCCGGGATTGTGAGCGCTACGAACCGAACCGATCAAGGAATCACGCCATACGATAGCTTCATTCAAACCGACGCTGCAATCAATCCAGGCAATAGTGGTGGCCCCCTTTTAAATCTGCGGGGCGAGGTCATCGGAATAAACACGGCGATCGCATCCCGCAGTGGAGGGTACAACGGGATCTGCTTTGCGGTACCAAGTAACACAGCCCAACGCGTTCTCGACGACTTGATCAACAAGGGGCGAGTGACGCGTGGCGTGATCGGTATCACACCTGCAACCTTGACACCTCAGTTGGCCGACAAATTATCGCTGCCGCAGGACATGAAAGGGGCTGTGGTCGCATCCGTAACGAAGGGCTTGCCTGCGGCCAAAGCAGGGATCAAAGAGGGGGATGTTATCACGGCCATCAATGGTACCGCGATCACCTCGGATGCTGGAATGCGACGCACGATCGGCGAAACCAAGCCAGGTTCGCAAGTTCGTGTAAGTTACGTACGCGACGGCAGACCAGCCGAAGTTGTTGTGCTAGTCGAAGAGTTGAATGAGAAACAGCTCGCTATGTCCATGGGTGAAGGCGCGGAAGCGTTGGGAATCAATGTCGGCACCGTTTCGGAAGAGGCCATGGAAGAGTATGGACTCAAGCCAGGCCAAGGGGTCGAAGTCAAAGGTGTCAACCGAAAGAGCCCACTCGGCTCTTTGATTCCGCCAGGGGTAGTGATCCTTTCCGTGAATGGAACTAACATCACTTCGCCTGACGAATTCGTCGCAGCGGTCGACGCCGCGAGAAAAAAGGGAATGATTAAACTCACCGTCCGTGATTCCGAAGCCGACAAAATGGTCCAAATTCGGCTATAAAGCGGCCGTTAAGTAACAACCATTTGCCAAACGCAGGCACTCATCTTTCAGAGAAAGGTGGGTGCCTTTTTTATGCGCCATCTCCCATCTCTTCAAGTTGATGCAATCTGATATTCTTTATCTGAGCGACTGGCTTTTGGCGTCGCAACGATCGAAACAATGAATGGAGGATGCATCCGTGACAAACAACTCAACTACCCAGGACCACTATTCTGAGCCCTTGCTCCATGCCGTGCATCCGACTTTGGCAGCGTGGGTCGCGGAAACAGCTGCCTTATGCGAGGCAGAATCGATCGAATGGTGTGATGGCTCCCAAGGCGAGTGGGACCGGCTGACCAACAAATTGGTTGAGTCGGGTACTTTTATACGACTCAACCCCGAGTTGCATCCGAACTCGTTTCTAGCCCGAAGCAACCCATCCGACACAGCCCGCGTCGAGGATCGCACCTTTATTTGTTCACTGCGTGAGGTGGACGCGGGTCCTACCAATAATTGGCAACCTCCCGAGGTGATGCGGAAAAAACTGACCGATCGCTTTCGTGGCTGCATGCGAGGCCGCACGTTGTATGTGGTACCGTTTTGCATGGGCCCACTCGACAGCCCGTTGGCTTTGATCGGTGTTCAACTGACCGACTCGCCTTATGTAGTCGTCAACATGCGCATCATGTGCCATATGGGCGCAGAAGTTCGCGAACGCCTCGGGACCGACGGGGCCTTCATCCCGTGCCTACACAGCGTAGGCGCGCCGCTCGGTCCAGATGAGCAAGACGTACCATGGCCATGCAACGATGAGAAGTACATCGTTCACTTTCCCGAATCGCGAGAAGTTTGGTCGTATGGAAGCGGCTACGGCGGGAACGCTTTGCTCGGTAAAAAATGCGTTGCGCTGCGAATCGCTAGCGCTATCGCTCGCGATGCAGGATGGATGGCTGAACACATGCTCATCATGGGACTGGAATCCCCCGACGGAGCAAAGACTTACTTGACCGCGGCCTTTCCGAGCGCATGCGGGAAAACCAACTTGGCCATGATCGTGCCTCCGGACAGCTACAGCGAACTGGGATGGAAGACGACGCTCGTGGGTGACGATATCGCTTGGCTTTGGCCCGGCAAATCGGGCAAACTGCATGCAATCAATCCCGAGACAGGCTTCTTCGGTGTCGCCCCAGGCACGTCCTGGCAATCGAATGTCGCGGCCATGCATGCGATGTCCAAGAACACCATCTTTACCAACGTCGCGCTGACGGACGAGGGTGGAGTATGGTGGGAAGGCCACTCTGAGCCACCTGCCCATCTCGTTGATTGGACAGGACAAGATTGGGCACCCGGTTGCGGGCGTTTAGCAGCTCATCCCAATTCCCGTTTTACAGCCCCCGCTGGCCAGTGCCCCAACATCGACCCCATGTGGCAAGACCCAGAAGGCGTTCCGATCGATGCGATTGTTTTTGGCGGCAGACGGCCCACCACGATGCCCTTGGTCTTTCAATCGTTCGATTGGACTCACGGCGTGTTTCTGGGCGCGACCCAAGGCTCTGAAACCACAGCCGCAGCGACCGGCAACGTGGGCACCGTGCGACGCGATCCGATGGCCATGCTCCCTTTCTGTGGATACAACATGGGGGATTATCTAGGCCACTGGCTGAACATGCGAAAGAACATCAAGCGTCTACCTCGTATTTTCCACGTGAACTGGTTCCGTAAGAACGCCAACGGCAAGTTCTTATGGCCAGGCTTTCGCGAAAACCTACGAGTACTTGAGTGGATCGTGAAGCGATGCCAGGGAAGAATTGCTGGCCACGAAACCCCCATTGGCTGGACTCCTGACTGGAAAGGGTTCTCCACCGAAGGCCTTGAGGGCTTTACGAAAGAGCAATTCGACAGCGCCATGGAATTTCGTCGCGAAGAATGGCTAGCCGAGATCACCAACCAAAATGAGTTTTTCCTGCGGCTATACCACTCCATGCCAAAAGAGCTCATGTGCCAGCGAGAATTGCTGATGGCTCGAATGGCTTAGGTGCAACGAGTTGCTCGCCTCTAGCCTCGCATCTGACGATCCCACACGATCAATACGATACCGGCAATGATGCGGTAGATGGCAAAGGGAGTGAACCCATGCTTTCGCACCCAATGCATGAACCATGCGATGACAATCAGGGCGACGAGAAAACTCGTCGCGAAACCGCAACTCAACGCGATCCATTGTTCGCTTGTAGGAAAAACTTCTTTGCGAAGATGCTGCAACAGCTTGAAGGTTGCAGCGGCAAACATCACCGGAATCGAGAGGAAGAAACTGAACTCCAACGCGGCACTCCGAGAAAGTCCCATGACCTGTCCCCCCGCAATCGTTGCCATCGAACGGCTGGTTCCGGGAAAGGCTGCTGCGAGGATTTGAGCCAAACCGATCGCGACTGCTTGTCGCAGGGTGACTTGGTCCAACGTCTCAGTATGGGAGCGATTGCCGTACCAACGATCCACCGCGTACATGGCGATGCCTCCAATCAAGAGCGCCAGTCCAATCATGGTAAAGCTTCCCTCCAGAAAGTCTCCGACCAATTTGTCCATCAAGAACGCGGGGATGGCAGTAACCACAAAGCTAATCAGCACCAGCGGGAGCGGATGCGAAAGCCATATCGATTGGCGTTTGGCATTCGGCTCGTGGGGTGCACGCAATGCACTCGCAAACGAACCGACAAAGCCTAAGATTCGAGACCAAAAATAGGCGACCACCGCCAGGATAGCGCCTAGCTGAATGAACACTGCGAACATTTTCCAGAAGCTATCGGAACGGTCGAGCCCCAGCAGTTCCTGCGCAATCAGGATATGAGCGGTCGAACTGACCGGCAAGAACTCGGTTAGCCCCTCGACTACCCCTTGAATGATCGCTGCGATCCAATCGCTCATAGGTCCGTATTTTCAATAGGTTTGTGAATAAAAGCTGATCGGGCTGCCCAGGTCGATGGCGGTTGCGTCATTACGCTTTTGTTGTTAGCTCGCGGGACACTCGCCCAAAACTGCACCGAGCTTCGCGGATTCGCCCGAGCTATCTCGTTAGGTGGTTTAGCATGGCGGCGTTTAGGGCGAGCCAACGGACGGCTTGCGCCGTTCCGCTAACAACCTGAGTGCCTGCTTGGGTATCAGGTCCAAAGCTTATCTCACATTCGCTCGGATAACAGCATTTCACATTCTGTTTTTCACACAGGTTATCGCAATCGCGGCGACTTTGACGATTGTTCGGATAGAATCGGCACCCCGGTGCTGGCTTTCGGAGAGCATCGCACACCCAACGAATCCATGGCTGGAATGTACGCGATGGCGGTCTTCTTAGTCTCCCCCCGGCGAGCAGCGTGCAAACTTCATGCAAGAGACGACCCTTCACCCTTTGCCCTGCAGTGAATACACTGCTGCATATGAGGCCACTGCTGAGACTATGGGGAAAGAAAAAAGGCGGACGAATGTCCGGCTGGTGGTTCGTAGGCTCGCTCGGTGAAGCCCTGTTTTTCGCCTCGTTTTTCTTGGTGGGCGTTCTCTGTTTTACAACGATAGTCGCTTGGCAATTCCTATCTCCCAACACTCAAGTTGTCCGGATAGGCTACGGGTTCTGGTTGTTGACGACGGTGTCCGCTGCGTTCATCGTGATGGGTGCTGTTGGTTTTTGGTACCGCGTCCTGAAAGTCGCCACTAGCGATGAACATCGCGAAGTGATTGCAAAGCACGGGATCGTCCCCCGTCCTAAACAGCAACTAAGCAAAATCGCATTCCCTCCGAGCGTGCCGCTTCTTCACCCGTTTACAGATAGTCCGGGCGCAAAACTCGCATATCGATTACCTTGCGAGTGGGCTGGTACTGGTTCGCTTATCGCCATTGGACTCTTCGCAATGTCCTGGAATGCCATGATTGCTGTCTTTCTGGTGTTGGCCATCAGCGGTTTCCTCCAGGGCAACATTCAATACCGTTTGCTCCTCCTGATCATTCCCGGAATCTATATCGGTTTGCGATCTGGCCAAATGTTTTTTAAGGCCTACGTCCAGGCGATAGGAATCGGCTCTACGACCGTTGAGATCGAGGACTTACCACTCGTACCAGGCAAAACATACCAATTGCTTTTGGTGCAGTATGGACGTTTGGTCATCAAGAAACTTTCGATTCGACTAGTATGCGAAGAGGAAAGCACTTATCATTTTGGAACGGATATTCGAACCGAACGACAGGTTGTTCTTCGTCAAGAGATTCTAGAGCAAGGGCGTTCGCGAATCGATTGGGGACGACCGTTAGAGTTGGAATGCCAAGTCTCCATTCCGTTAGACGCAATGCATTCGTTTCAAAGTCTACATAATGCGATTCACTGGAAGATTATTGTCGAAGGAGAGGCGAACCGATGGCCATCGTACTGCCGAAGTTTCCCCGTAGTGGTTTACCCACTCGCTCGCAGCAATCCCGTCAGTCTTCCGTCATGATCCGATTGCTTGGCTTACAACCAACATACATGCCTCACGATATTCTCGAGTTTGAATATCGGGTTTCGAACATTGCCCAAAACGGAATTTCCGCTGTCGAAGTCTCCGTGGTGTGGCTGACCGAAGGAAAGGGAACCGAAGACCTCGGCGTTCATTTTTTCCAACGATTGACCGGTAACTCGCTCGCTGCTTCAGACTGGTCTATCCCACAATTGGTACACGTCCCACTTCCAACTTCCCCGCTCTCATACGAGGGAAAGCTTCTCAAAATCTCGTGGTGCGTTCGCGTGCGTTTCTACTTGAATGATGGGACCGAACTGGTTGCCCAGCAACCCTTCTACCTCGGCACAATCACTCGCGAAGTCTAACACCGGTATCACACCCGCAGCGTCGAAGCCTTGTTCGTCGCGTGAGCTACGCAACCGTACCACGACGGGAATAGATCTGGCAGTCCTGCAGTTCCGTTATCAGCTTGGACACGGCGGTACGCACCCAAGAGAACGTGCTCACTTGGGGTGTCGCGTAACTCAACACCGAGCCGTAGGATTCACGGCTAGGCGCCGGGTCGACCGGTTTTAGATTGGCCAGATAAGCATCCATCGACACAGCCGACACGCCCTTTTCCAACCATTCAAACATGGCACTGCCCGAATGCAGATCAGCCGAAAGTAGCAACTTCGCAGGCGACCCTGCATCGCTAATCGCCTTGCACGCTTTTTCTACCGAGAACTCCAAGGGGGCCAAATCCCGACCGCCTGCCGAGTTGAATTCGGATCGCACGTGGCAAAGCAATGTGAGGAAATCAAAACCACAGTCCAACAGAAACCTCACATCTTCGTAAACAGCACCTGGACAAACAGCTGCTCCGATGACGCACTTCCCAGCGGAAAGAACTTTGAGGCACTCCACTTTTTTACCAAGCTGCTCGTAGTCCGAAATTTCCACTGGAACATTCGGAGTCCAACGAGCCAACCGCGATCCTGGTACGGAATGAAACGGCAGCCCGTACATTTGGAACTCGACAGCTGCAGCATGCTCTACCAAATCCACATCGATTGGCTCGTCGATTTGCAGCGGGACAATTCGTTGTGATCTGATCTTGGGAGTAGATCCCGCGATCTGCTGCAATTGACGTTCATCGGTCTTACGCCCACTGACCCACGCGGTTCCCAGCATATGCAATTCTGGTATCAATTTCTCCTGAACGCTGGGAGTTAATGCGCTATCCAAAGTCAACCGTGTAAAGAGTGGCGAGTCCAATCGTAGCCCTGGTCCAGACAAAGCAGGGATGCTGCAACACAAAGGACTGAGATCCATTGATGAGCGTGTAAGCGGATCAAGGCGAGACATGATTGGGGTGCTTTGCATGATTCTAACAATGGTCCAACTGCGTCGTGGGAAGCGATTAATGGTCTCGAGTGGTACGTCGTCGATTAACTATCTGCGTGTACAGGTCTGTAGGCACGAAACTCTTTACCTGTCGATTTGATTCCGGATTTGAGCATGAGCAAACCAATCTTCAATCGATCAGGTTCTCGCAGACGCTGCTCCTCAATATCGGGACTAATGGACTCCGCTTCACCGCGGATATAAATTGTCCCCCCCTTCATCCCTTTACCGAGTCCGGCACCCGCTGCGCCACCGATAATCAATGTACCGCTTTGCATCCCGAGTCCCGCATTGGCATCGACCGACCCGCGAATAACCACATCGGCACCCTGCAACCCCAGAGCAACACGAGCACCAGCATTTCCGTAGATGGTAATCAGTCCGCCTGCCCCTAATGCCCCGACGCAGGCCTTGGCATGCCCCCGCACGACCAATACGCCAGATTGAATGGAGTGCCCAAAAAAACAACCGACGTTGCCATCGACATTGCACTCTCCATCACCAAAGGAACAAAGACCGAAATCGCCGATCTCTCCCTGAATGGTAACTTTGCTGACGTGCCTGATTCCAGCTCCGATATGATCTTGTCCCGAGGCTCCCTGAATGGTCACTTCGAGCGATTCGCTATCGCCCTGATCCGAAACCATCGCGGTCCGGTTACGAATCTCGGCGAGGATCGCCGTTGGAGTCAAGGAACCGAGATGAAAAACTAACGACGGATCCGAGGTATTCACGATCGACACGAATCACCGAATGGAGGGCGAGGAAAACGGGAGAAGATTACTTGGCTTTACCAAGCGTTCTTAGTTTAACTCACTTCGGCAGATTTCACGAAGCCATTCTGCATTCCCAGCCAAACTAGTAAACCTTTTTGCAAATGCATTCGGTTGGCGGCTTGCGGAAAAACAATACTCTGATCGGAATCGATCACGTCATCGGTAATTTCAAGCCCCCTTCGTGCTGGCAAGCAATGCAAAACCTTGCAGTGCTCCGGAGCCCGTTTTAGCATGGCGGAATTGATCTGGTAGGGCCCAAACGATGCTGCTCGCTCTTTCGCTTCCGCCTCCTGCCCCATACTGGTCCAGACATCGGTGTACAGGAAGTCCGCATCGCCAACCATGGATCCAATGTCAGTCCCTTGCTGGAAGTCCAATTCGCCGTAGTGCTTTCGAACACGCTCGACAAGCGACAAATCGATGTGGTATTTCGGCGGCCCCACCAATCGGAATTTCATGCCGCAGATCGCAGCGCTTTTGAGCAGCGACCGAGCGACGTTGTTTCCATCTCCAACAAAGGTAACCTGACGCCCTTTGAGATCGCCACCACACATTTCGCGCATGGTCATCACATCCGCCATGGCCTGGCAGGGATGGGACTGATCGGTCAGACCATTGATCACGGGCAATACGTTGTGCGAGGCCAATTCGTCTACGGTCGATTGCGAGATGGCGCGGCAGACTACGAAATCGCAATACTCGCCTAACACTCGCACGAAATCAGCGATGGTTTCACGTTCCCGCCAACCAACATCATTGGTCAAATAGATGGCTGCTCCGCCCATCTGGATCATGCCCGCCTCAAAGCTGACCCGGGTGCGCAAACTGGCCTTTTCGAATAGCAGCGCCAAACTGCGGTTTTTGAGTAAGTCCGGACGGTGGCCAGCCGATAAATTTCGCTTCAACGAATCGGCTAAATTCAAGACATCGTGAAACTCATCAATGCTCAAATCAAAAAGGGAACGCAAGTGCTTCATGTTATGTTGGACTGATGCGCGTAGCGGCAGACTGTCGGCTTTGCACGATCTCTGTCCCAACTCCGGCGGTAGTGTAGATTTCTAGTAATAAGGAGTGACGTAGCTGGCCGTCAATGATGTGTACTTTGCCAACGCCGCGATTGAGAGTAGATAGGCACGCTTCTACTTTGGGGATCATTCCTCCCGCAATCACACCCTCTTCGATTAGCTGTCGGGCCTCTGCGGCTGTAAGAGAATGAATCACGCTGGCTGGATCGTTCTTGTCGCGTCGAACCCCGTTGACATCGCTGATGAAAATGAGCTTCTCAGCTCCCAAGGCTTCGGCGACTGCCATCGCTGCTGTATCCGCGTTGACGTTGTATTTCTGCCCATTCTCATCGATACACATCGACGGGATGATGGGGATCTGCTCCGTGTAAGTCAAATTGTCGATCGGTTGTCGATCCACACGCGTAACTTGCCCGACAAAACCGAGATCCAAAGGCTCACCCCCTGGCTCATCTAAAAGCAACTTCTCACCGAAGAGGACATTGGTGGTGCGGAAGTTTAGATTCATGGCGCGCCCGCCAAGTCGCTCAATCTCATTCGTCAAATGCTCATTGAGCTCATACGCGAGTACTTCTTCGACGATTCCAAGCGTTTTGGCATCGGTCATGCGACGCCCCTTGATCCAGACTGGCTCGATCGCAGCAGCTTCCATCGCTTTGTTAATCGATGGGCCGCCTCCATGCACCACCACGGGTCGCATCCCAACCGATTCCATAAAAATGATATCGAGCAACGTATGTCGCATCGCATCGGGATTCCCCATCAGAGAACCACCGAGCTTGATCACTGTCGTCTTTCCGCGGAATCGTCGAATCCATCCCATCGCCTCGATGAGCGTGTCCGCTTTTGCGATCGCTTCCTTTTGCTCGTTCACTTTGCAATCCTGGGTCAATAAATTAACAACGCCGACACAAATCACTTCGAGCCGGCGATAGACATTTTCGGGTACCGCTCCCCTATACGTTCAAGCCTGAAGCTCTCATCACAACCCGAGGGGTGGCGGGCTGATGATTTAACCATAACCCGATGCGTGAACGAGGGAGTCGGTGCCCCTCGCTCACGCTTCGGGTTCTGATAATGACTTTACCTTGCGGCAAGCTTATGAAAGCCACAAGCCGGTTCGTCTGGGGGAAGGGAAAACCCAAGAGTGTACTTGGTGTCAAGCACCTATGTCAACAATTAGTACTAGAACAATACCGTAGATCAATCGGCCTAATTCACCGCGTGCCGCTTTTCCTGCTTCAGCTCCACAATTTGCGGGCCAACAGCTTGCTTACGGCACCCCATGGCGCAGCCAGCACAACCAGACCCAGTGGAAGTGGGACTGGTTCGATTTCGGATCAATTCGATCCAAAACGAGATCCAGGATCGCATAACTAACACAATGCAAACCAAGACGATCAAGATTGCAAGCAGAGTCTGAGTGTTCATCGATATCGTCCTAGCCCCACAACGCAAACACTTGGTAAGTCAGCCATGCGCCAACGTAAGCCAAAGTGGTCATGTAGGCAAAAGAAAAAAGAGGCCAGCGCCAAGAATTGGTCTCTCGCCGGATCGTCATCAATGTAGCGGAACATTGAGCACAAAGAGCGAAAAAGACCATAATGGAAAGAGAAGTCGCCAACGTAAATACGGGCCTTCCGTCAGGCCACTTTGCTTGCTGCATCTGAGACTGCAAACTGAGGCTCTCTTCATTCTCATCGCTTCCTAGTGAATAGATCGTTCCTAGCGTAGCGATGATGACTTCTCGCGCAGGAAACGACGCGATGGTTGCGACCCCAATTTTCCAATCCCATCCAAGCGGACGAACCAAAGGCTCGATCCGATGCCCAAACATGCCCAGGAAACTCGACTCGATCATGTCGCTCCGCAATGCATTGACACTCGCTAACGCTTGATCTACTTCGACCTGCAATTCCTGCACCTTGGCTTGAACTGCAGATTCGTCCTCAGCACCTTTGGCTTGTTCTGATTTTGCGACCAGTTCGCTTTGCTGGGACTGGAGCTTTTCCAAATTTCCGACGGCTGTGTCGAGTTTGCTATGGTCCGCAGGAAAGTAGCCTGCCGCCCAAACAAGAATCGTCGTGCAAAAGATCAAGGTGCCCGCACGCCCCACAAACGAAATGACTCGCTCCCATACGCGTTGATAAACCACCCACATCGACGGCCATTTATAACTATGCAATTCCATCAAGAAGGTTGCTTGCTCACCCGGAAAAAAGAACTTCTTTAGCAACCATGCAACTGGGATGGCAACGATCGCACCCAGCGACTGCATCATCATCAACACCATCCCTTGCAAGGTTACCCAACCACCCAGGTATCGCGTTGCAGGCACAAAGGCGGAAACCATCAAGATATAAACGGGCATTCGGGCCGAACAACTCATCAAAGGAGCGATCAGCAACGTCACCATGCGATCCTTTCGGTTCTCGATCGTCCGCGTTGCCATGATGCCTGGTACCGCGCACGCGAACGAAGACATCAGCGGCAAAAAGGACTTGCCACTCAAGCCTACCGACGACATGAGTTTGTCCATGACGAATGCGGCCCGTGCCATGTAACCGCAATCCTCAAGCACGGCGATAAAGAAAAACAGGATTGCAATTTGCGGAATGAAAACGACGACAGCGCCGACACCTGAAATCACCCCATCGACCAGCAAACTCCTCAAAGCCCCCGAAGGAACCACCGCTTCAACAGCCGAGCTTGCGATCCCCTGCAATTCCTCAATCCGTTTCATTGGCCACTCAGCAACCAACGTGATCGACTGAAAAACCAGAAACATGATCAGCACAAAAACTAGCATGCCCACCCAACGATGAGTCAACCAACGATCGATGCGGTCGCTAGGCGATGCTGAACGGGATTCCTTTCTCGTGACGGCACCATCGATCAACTGCCGAATCCAACCATATCGCACTTTGGTCTCGAACATGGGCACACGACAACCACTCGCGGCCAATCGCTCTCGCGACTCTTCGATGTGTTTAGATATTTCACTCACGCCCGACTGGCAAAGCATTTTTTGAAAGTGACCGTCGCTATCGATTATCAAACGATCAACGCGGTAGCTCGGCAGTCGATGTCCCTGCGTTTCAAGCCATGCAGCCAACCGCTTTGACTCTTCGAGAAATGCCTCCGGATACAAGGCTCTCGATGAACGGGACGCTTCGACAGGTAACTGCTTTCCGTTCAACGCTGACTCAATGGCTACACGAAGCTCATTCACCCCTCGCCGACGGTTTGCCGATGTGCAGATAACAGGCACTCCGAGGCGTTTGGCAATCAAATCGGCATCAACATGCAACCCCTCTGATTCAACCCGGTCCCACATGTTCAGCACCAGTATCAGCGGAAGACCCAACTCATACATTTGACTAAACAAGTAGAGATTGCGCTCGACGTTCGTCGCATCCAGGATCACGATCGCCACTTCCGGTGCGGCTTGGTTGGCCAACTCTCCCGAGAGTACGTTTACCGTCACCGCCTCGTCCGCTGAACGCGCTGCGAGGGAGTAGGTGCCTGGCAGATCAACCACATCGACATTCATCGACGATCCGACGAGGCGCCCAACCTTTTGCTCAACCGTTACGCCAGGATAGTTGCCCACGCGTGCGTTCATGCCGCAAAGGGCGTTGAACAAACTGCTTTTGCCTGTGTTTGGGTTTCCGATCAACGCGACTGTTCGCGTCGCTTTGCTAGCATCGATACTGGGTGCCATCAATTTTGCCGACTCACCATCACGCGCGACGCCTCTGTTTTTCGCAAGCTGATTCGATAACCTCGCACCGAATACTCGATGGGATCGCCCATCGGTGCCTTGCCTATGACCGTGATGGGCTCTTCTTCTATTAGTCCCATCTCCATTAAGCGGCTAGCGATCAAATCATTCCCGACGATTTCGACAATCGTACCGCTATCTCCTACGGAGAGTTCGTCCAAGCGAATGATTGGGGAAGACATTATCCAGCAGACGGTACAACAAAGATCTCAGCTGATTCACCCAGCCGAAGACTAATCCGACGACCTTCAATACAGATCAAACAAGGCTCGCCACGGCAGATCATGCGAACTTTGCACCCCTGACGTATCCCTAGCTCCTCAAGCCGCTGCACTTGGCAAGGACGACCGCACATCTCAACGATGGTACCTTGAGACTCGCAGGGAAGAAATTCGATTGGGAGGGGGACCGAGTCGGTGATCATACAACCACTACTTGGGGGGAGTTTCGAAACCTGAAACCAATTCGTCATGGAGACAACTAAAAGTGAGGTGCACTCCTAATGAGTGGAATCCCCCGCAAAGCTATCGTCCGTTGCCGCTGTCTTAGTTGAGACTCAATTTCAACAACAGCATCTACGTGAACTATAGCCGGTCTACGCGATCGTGGAAAGCTTGGTAAAGCGCTTTTTTGACCAAATTGCAGATATTTCACAACCCAGGGTGCGAAAACTATTTTTGGACTGTTCCGCTCAAGTTTCTTGTTTTTGAACTCGAATTTCTCGTAGGTACTGCCCGAATCAGTCGATGAGGACAGAGGAAACGAGTTTGTTCGAGATGGAATTCGGACAGGCATTTTGCGGAGGGAGCCGCGGTAGCAAAGTTTGCGCGAGGCACCTATTCCAAACTGTCTGCCTTATATTCTTTGGGCATACGCGATTTTCAAACTGTCGAAATTGGGTGAGTTTTAGTAAACTCCAACGACTTAGATGGTCGCGATGGCAGTCGAGGCGGGGTTTATTCGTCCGCCGAATGAAGTCGAAAGGCGATAGCGTGCAACAACAGCCGGGTAGTGGAAAAACATTTTACGACCGATGGGGATGGCTAATCCTCATCGCCAGCTTGTCGTTTGTGCCCTTCGCCTTTTACGGTGCTGGACTGGCCGTCCAAAGCAATGTGAACAAGGTTGAGGACTGGTTGCCCAAGTCTTTCGCTGAGACTGGTGAGCTCTCGTGGTTCCGCAAGAATTTTCCATCGGACCAGTTCATTTTGGTGAGCTGGGAAGGCTGCAAACTCGGCGAAGACCCATCTGCAGGGATCGAACAAGATGACCCCCGAATTGCCAGACTCGCATCCTTGGTTGCGGCCGAGAACGGCGATGCAAATGATGTCGATGCGTTAGAAGCCAAGAAGTATTTCAAAGGTGTATCGACAGGTCGACAACTTTTAGACAAATTGACAACGGGTTCACATCCGTTGACACACGCGGAAGCAGTCGAGCGTCTGAAAGGATCCATCTTAGGTCCCGACGGCAGGCAAACCTGCGTCGTCGTTTCGTTGGATCCAGCAACGACCGCGAAGCTCAAGCCTATCTTGGGTCATGGCCAGCGACGTATTTTTCGAGACAATATTCCTCAAGGGGTGTTGCGCCGACTCATTGCCAAGGCTGGCATAGCAGAAGACCAATTACACCTTGGCGGTCCTCCCGTTGATAACATTTCTATCGATGAGGAAGGGGAAAAGACACTAGTCCGCCTAGCCGGCTTTTCTGGCCTTCTTGGACTCGGGCTTGCTTGGTGGTCACTTCGCAGCGTCGTTTTGACAATGATTGTGTTCGCATGCTCCGTCACCAGCGCTGCAGCATCGCTTGCAATGATCTGGGCCACCGGTGAAACCGTGGATGCGATTGTGCTTTCCATGCCTTCGTTGGTTTACGTTTTGTCGATTTCCGGCGCAGTGCACTTCATTAACTATTACAAAGACGCAGTCCAAGAGGGTGGGCTTCATGGTGCGACCGAACGCGCCGTGATCCACGCTCTCAAGCCAGCTATTCTTTGCTCGACGACAACTGCGCTGGGTCTTCTCTCGCTATGTGCTTCCGAACTCACACCGATCCGAAAGTTCGGTTTGTACTCTGCGCTCGGTATGGTGATCTTGGTTGTGATCCTATACCTGCTGTTGCCCGCGGCGTTGCACATTTTGCGCTACGCAAAGAAGTGGGTCATTGAGCCGAGCCTCAATGAAAAGAAATCCGAAAAGGCAGTTTCGCACCACGATCACGAAACACCTGGAGAACGGCTCTGGGCGATTGTTGCATCGTTCATTGTTCGAAACCACTACGGCGTGGCAGCCGCATGCGTCCTGGTCGTTGGCGTTATTGGTTTCGGGTTAGCAAAGACGCGAACTAGCATCGACTTGCTTGAACTGTTCGACTCACGAGCCAAAATCCTCCAAGACTATCGATGGCTAGAAAAACACCTTGGTATGCTCGTGCCATTGGAGATCGTGATCGAATTCGATCCGCAAAGCATTGCCCGTTCCGACGAAGAAAAGAGCCAGAACCCAGGCGAGGGCGCCGCTGACGATGCAACCCGTCTGACGTTTCTAGAGCGGATGGAAACAACCGTCCAGATTCAAGAAGTAATCAAAAAGAATTTCGGCGAAACCGGTTCTGGAATCGTAGGTAGAAGCCTCTCCGCAGCTACGTTTGCGGCAAGCCTTCCAACGACGGGCTTGAGCACGCAAAAGTACTTTGAACGCGTTGCGTACAACAGCGCGTTGGAACGCAATCGCGACGAGTTTATGAAATCTGGCTTTCTTCGCGTCGACCCAGACACGGGCGCAGAGTTATGGCGAATCAGCTTGCGAGTGGCTGCCTTCCAAGGAGTCGACTACGGGCAATTCGTTAACGAACTTCGAGACAAGGTTTCTCCAATCATCGAAGCTCACAGCGATCGAGTTCGAATCCTCAAGCAACTATCCGCCTGGGGAGGAGAACCGAAGTTTGCTGGTAAAGGGGTCATGATATGGGATCCTTCTGAAAAAACAGACGCCGCCGGCATGTCCTCGGCTTCCAGAGTACGCTCCGACGAGATCACCTCATTGCTGAGCAAAGCTCGCGTCAAAGTAAAGCGAGTTTCCAACGATCCAGGCTCCATGCCTTTGGTTGATCTGCAGAAGCTTAGCGATTTCGACGCGATCGTTCTTACTGGTGCGTTTTCAGACGCCGAAATCGGCACTCTGGGCGTAACGCTAGGCAAAGTCATCGACCTCCAAGCCAACGACCCAAGCTCTCCCAAAAAGTGGGTCTCCTCGACGTATACAGGTGTTGTGCCGATCGTCTACAAAGCTCAACGCGCACTTCTTCAAAGCTTGGTCGAAAGCACCATTTGGTCCTTCATGACCATCACTCCTTTGATGATGTTTGTATCGAGAAGCTTCCGGGCAGGTCTCGTCGCAATGATACCGAACGTACTTCCTGTGATCGTTATCTTTGGTGCAATGGGCTGGCTAAACATCCCTATCGACATCGGGTCGATGATGACCGCAAGTATCGCATTGGGCGTTGCCGTGGACGATACGATTCACTTCCTATCGTGGTACCGTGTTCAGCTAAAAGAAATCAAAGTGCGGGATGAAGCGATCATATCGACGTACAAACGTTGTGCGACGCCCACTCTACAAGCAGCTTGCATTAGCGGTATCGGCCTCTCGGTATTTGCCTTCAGCACCTTCACACCGACTCAGCGTTTCGGCTGGTTGATGTTGACGATCTTGGTGGCTGGCGTGGTTGCGGAACTGATTTTGTTGCCAGCAATTTTGGCAGGGCCTCTCGGAAAAGCGTTCGAACCCTCCCAGTCGCGGCACAATGTGGTTTCGCGATTCATGCTGATCATTCGCTACGAACTGCGACGCCGATTTGATCGCAAATCGCGTTTGGCGCCCGTTTCGTCCGATGCCGATCTACAAAGCGCTGCCTGAACTAAATAATCGGTGGCAAAGTCGCAGTTCTCGTTGGCCCTTGGAACTACCGAGAAGAACAGGATCGAATCCTCGGGTGAGCCCCTGGGACCGTTTTTGCAAGTTTGGGTGCGATGAAATCGGGCGAATCGCACCAACAGGACGTCGAGGCCGCTGTGCCCCAGTCAGCACTTGCAATCGACAAAATGCACGATGGGATTAAGATTGGGGGCTCTACCACCAATCTGGGCAGGCTAAGTGCTCGCCCATGCCACTTTCGCTCCTCCTCGATCCCTCCCATGCCTGACGACGACATTTTTGACCGGCTGATGTCCGAACTACACCGGCGGGCGACGGAATTGCCAGAGGGCTCGTACACCACGAAACTGATCCGTGGTGGAATCCCCAAGATGGCGAGCAAGATACTCGAGGAAGCCCACGAAGTCATCGAAGCGGCCGGCGAACCTGACCAGGCAGGAAAAGAACACACAGTCCGTGAAGCGTGTGATGTTATCTACCATCTGTGGGTATTGTTAGCCAGTCGAGGCATTGACGTAAATGCCTTGAGAAGAGAGTTGGAACGTCGCGAGGGCGTTTCCGGTATTGAGGAAAAACGCCGTCGAGGCCAGGAGAACGTTTCGTGAGTTTCGCAGTCAATCATCTCCGCATCGGCATCCCCAGCAAAGGTCGATTAAGTGAACTGGCAACGGAATTGCTAATTCAAGCCGGCCTCAACTTTCGTCGACAAGACCGTTCGTTGTTCGCTCGTGTCAGTAGCATTCCAGCAGACATCACGTTCTTGCGCACCGATGACATTCCGACGCTTTGCGCTGAGGGAGCGATCGACCTTGGAATCACAGGCAGCGATTTGGTCGAAGAAGCTCAAGCAGACGTTGTTGTACGCATGAAGCTCGGTGTAGGCAGATGCCGGCTCGCCATTTGTGTGCCTACATCATCCGACATCCAAACTCCCGCAGCACTCAAAGGGAAACGCGTAGCAACCAGCTTCCCAAGCACGACCGAACGCTATCTGAAACAACACGATGCGCCGGTGCATCTGGTAAAACTCAATGGTTCCGTTGAAGTGATGATTTCCTTGGGAGTTGCTGACGCGATCGTCGATTTGGTCGAGACTGGCAGCACACTCGCCGCGAACCAACTTCGGATCTTGACCGAAATCGGACAATACGAAACCGTACTGGTGCAAAGTCCGACTTGCCGGGACACAGTTACGGCAGACCGTATTGTCCGCCGACTTGAGGGAGTGGTCATCGCTCGCGATTACTCGCTCCTCGAATACAACGTCCCACGAGCGAAGTTGGCTGCCGCAGAAGCCATCACGCCCGGTTTCACTTCGCCGACCGTTACGAGCCTCGAAGATGCCTCGTGGTGCGCGGTGCGGGCGATGGTCAAACGAAGTGATATCATTCCGATTATGGAAAAGCTGGAATCACTCGGAGCACTAGCCATTCTGGAAACGTCCATCAACAACTGCAGACTCTAAGCACTCTGTTATCGGTACGGCGCGAGCCGTCCGATTTTGGGCCAGCAACGTCTCCGTGGTCTGACACTACACACCGGGCAGCTTGTGCTGCTCCGCTAGGATAAAGACGCGGCTGCACGCAAGAACCCAATCCATGGCCCCTTCTGCTCAACCTCCTCCGAGGCCACAGAACATGCAGACGGACTGTTAGCCAGCAAAAATTTGCTCTATTGCAGCGTTTTTGGTCTCTGCCGTATACTCCGCGCGCCTCCGTAATTCCGTGGACACGACTGCATTAGGGAGGAACCGGACTCGCCACAGGCTACTCCTTAGTTGCCTTGGAATACCCATCATGGATGATCGCGATGAAAACAACCCTTATTGGCTTTGGACTGACTTCGGTTTTTCTTGCGTCCACACTTTGCGCACAGCAGGGTTTGCCCAGCGGCTACCAGCCGTACACGCCGCCAGTCGTTGGTGGACTTCCCCCCAACTCTCGCGGCCTTGAGCAACCTGTGTTTGTGGCCGATCGGCTAGGGGAGTTGCCGGAGCAGGCCATGCAAGGCCCGAATCGCTACGATCAATCCAAAGGATCACCTGCAGGCCCTGTGCCGCCACAGCCGACCATCCCAACACTCAATCAAATGAATCAATTCGCACCCGGCGATTTGATAGCTACCGTCGGGGAGGAGCGCATCCTCGTAGGCGATCTCGTACCGCCCGATAAAGTCACCAAAGAACTCGCATCCAGTGCCCAATTCGAATTGATGCTTCGCCAAGCATTGGTTGACCGCGTCACCCGCATGGCTTTGGCGCAGAGATTTGTTAACGACAAGGTCGCAGGCAAACCAATCAAAGAGAGAGACTCGGCTCGGCAGCAAATCGTCAAGCAGACGAACAAGATCTTCTTTGAAAAAGTGGTTCCAATGCAAAAGGAGAAGATGAAATGCACCTCCGATGCAGACTTCGATACCAAACTGGCCGAAATGGGCAAATCGCTGACCTCGCTTAAAGAGGAGTTCGCCGAATCGACTTGGGCCCAAGAGCATCTTAGGGAAAGCGTCCCCGAGAAGCCGCAGATCGAACTGAGTGAGATGAATGATTACTACCAAGACAATATCGACCAGTTCCGTCGACCAGCCAAAGTACGTTTTCAAATACTAACAGCCTCCTTCTCTCGATATGCAGACAAACAAGCGGCCTACCAGGCAATCGTGGATATGGGCAATCAAGTGCGATTGGGAGGAGCCCGATTTGACGGTGTAGCGAAGCGTAGCTCGACCGGACTTCGTGCATCCGAAGGTGGCCAAATGGATTGGACCACTCAAGGCGCTTTGAAAAGCAAGGTGATCGATCAAGCCATCTTTGAAAATCCTGTTGGCGGCCTCAGCCAGATTTTGGAAGACGCAGACGGTTATCACATTGTTGAGGTGCTGGAGCGTACCAACGCTGACATCCAGTCCTTTGCAGAAGCCCAAAACGAGATCCGCAAAACGCTTATCAAGCAAAAAACCGCGAAGATGCGCAGCGACTTCATCAAGAAAGTTCGCAGTGAAACGCAGGTCTATACCAAATGGCCCAGCGACATCCCTAATTCGCTCGGCCTAGATCAATTGCTAAACAACTAAACTATCGATATGCATTCGCCAAACGAGATGCCGAGCCAATATCTAAATCCAATTGCATTGCGTTGTTGCATCCGATGGTTTCTGAGAGCTTTCGTCTGCATCGCTGCCGTAAACCTGCTCACATCTCATCTGCTTGCCACAGAAGCGATTCCAAAAGTTGCCGATGGCGAGCTTCGATCGTGCCAAGCGGTGACTGTCGATCACGGTTGGACTGTTGGCGATCGCGGGTTGATACTTGCAACGAATGATGCGGGCAAAACCTGGAACGTTCAGCAACAACGAACCAGCGCTAACCTGTATTCGGTCTGCTTTGCGAATGAAGAAAGCGGTTGGGCCTTGGGCGGTACCATCGAACCGTTCACACATCGCAGTGTCGGCGTTGTGTTGTCGACTCAAGATGGGGGCAAGAATTGGCAGAACATGCCGTGCGAATTGCCACGCATCACAGGCACTCAACTTATCGGCCCTAACCACCTGCTCGCATGGGGAGATTGGTCTAACCTGTTTCAATCTGCTCTATTCGAAAGCACTGACGGCGGACAAAACTGGTTGTCCCGCCCAACCCCTGTTAGCCATATCCAATGCGCCGCATCCAGTGCAAATGGAACCCTAGTGCTCGTAGACCGTGCGGGCAATGTTCATAGAACCACCGACGGTCTTGATTACCAACCAGTTAACCTACCTCGCGCTCCATTCGATCCCATACGATTTTGCAAATGCACCAACGGGATATGGTGGCTCGGCGGGGATACAGGCCAGCTATATCGCAGCGCCGATGCGATCCAATGGGAACGACTCTATCTCCCCGGGAATGCATCCGACCACGCTCTGTTCTCCTTGAACGATCTCGCGTCGTTCGAAAACAAAGTTTGGATTGTTGGGCAACCAGGCAATGTCGCCTGGACCTCCGAGGACTACGGCAATACCTGGAGCGTTCGGGAACTTCCCAACCAATCACTCAACCACTCGATCTCAGCCTTGAACGCGGATGTGCTTCTGACCTGTGGGCCTCAGGCAAGCATTCGTGCCAGCCGTAACGGTGGCAAAGCATGGTGGACACAACACCAGTCGGGAGGCCGAAATGCGGTTCTTGAGATCGCAGCCACATCTTCCGAAATCGGCTGGGATCTGCTCGCGCATGTCACACAAGAATCAAAACGCAATGCAGCACTACTGGTTGTCCACGATCAAGACTTCGAAGGGAAAACGAGTCATCTCCCAGAGCTTGCCTCGCGAATCGAGATTGCGGGCAAAAGTATTGGTTTGACTCAATCGAGACTCTTGCCCAATCTTCCGGTCGGCCGCTTGGTTTCTGGCGAACGCGTGACCGACCTCGGCTATTACCAATCAAGTATGGGTGTCGACGTCGCCAGCGACAGTGTTGCCCTGCTGCGTCGCTTGGTGTTGGAGATCCGAACCAGCCGACCAGATGTTGTGGTGTCACCTTGCCCAGTTACCTGCAGCAATCTAGAGTCCAAAACGGCTCAAGCTATCGAACAAGCGATGCGAAGTGCAGGGCAACGCGACTTTCGTGTCTTTTCAAGCGGGGCCGGCATTCCCGAGGATGTATGGCAAACGCAACGTATCATTTTGCGAGGCATGAAGCCTGGCCTCCAATTTTCACCTGCGATGATCCTCAAATCATCGAGCCTCGTTCTGGGAAACGTGCTCGCTCCCATCCGACCGCTCATCGACCAAAATGTGACAACATGGATCGAACCGGAGAAACGCTATTCCTATTCGATCCTAGGGGCTAAATCCGGTACACTTCGAGAACCGCTCGAGGGCGTATTGCTAGATCCCTCAACCCAATCCATTGATCGCAACAAAAGCAAAGCGAGACTGGATTCCCTGATGGCAACGAGCCAGTGGTTGGACTGGCGTCAATCGTTGATCTCCGACATTGGAAATCCGTTGACCCCCGATCGAGTCTGGGAATCGAAGTTGAGGGCGTTGGCCAAGTCCGCATCGCCGGAATCGGTGCCCCCCATCCTGCTCGAGATCGCCATCCATTGCCGTCAAAATGGAGAATGGAATCGTTGGAATGCAGCAATTGAATACCTTCTAGAGGTCGACTCGCAATCTTCGGTTGCCGAAGCCGCTTTTTGGGAAGCAATGCGTCACACCGGAAGTCCAGAAACTCAACAGGTAATCGCACAGCAATTGAACTTGGTCGAACTCCGTATCAATAGCGCGAACCCCTCCACGGCGTCCTCAATCCAACAGACCTCTCCTTTTGCCAAAAACCCGAACGATAAGTCACCGGTTCAAAGAGTCGCCTTTACTAACAGTGTTCGGCGCATTCCCATCGCGACCAACCGCGACCTCGAGGAGTTCGCGAGATTTCTATCCAAATGGCCGGAGTCATTTCAATCGCGGCGAACGGAACAATCGTGGGGCTGGCTCATCGCGGCTCGCTACCGAAGTATGCAATCCAGAGCAGAACCAGGATCGACTATCAATTTAAGCCGGGATCCCTCCGTCTTTTGGCCGCCGCAAACGCAATACCTAACCTCTTGGCGCCATGTCGGCGCCGCCGAGCGATCGATTCCAGGTCGAACGGGTTCGACTTCAGAAAGTTCTGCATCCCCCAATATCGCATCATGCCCCACAATTCAACAGCGTCCATACTTGGACGGTAAAGGTGACGAACCATTTTGGAATGAGGCAGCGCAACTGGAATTGAGGGACCCTTGGGCCGACGATCCAACGATGAGAACAACCATTCGTTTAGCGCGAGACGCCGAGTTTCTTTACGTGTTGAGTCGTTCAGTAAATCCAACAGAAACATCCACCGTACCGATTTCCACCAAGCCTCCGATGTTCAGTCCAAAGCAGGATACCCCACTTTCGCTCTCGAACCGAGGCAAAGCAAATGCATCGATCAAAGACAGTCGGCGTGACAGCCTCTCCCATTCCAACGACCATATCAAAATGCGCATTGATATCGACCGGGACTACGCTAGCTGGTTCGAATTCGGTTGGTCCGCATCCGGTGAAATAAGCGACGCATGCAATGACATGGCGTATTGGAATCCTACTTGGCATATCGCGACGTTGAAAGAGAGCTCGGGATGGAGCGCGGAGATCGCGATTCCCTTGGTAGAACTGATCGGTTCCGAGCCATCGGGTGCACAATGGCTCGACAAGGTTTGGGCTTTTAACGCCACCAGACACAATCCGTCCTTCTGTACCGAGTCACTCGCTCCATCACTTTCCGACAGGATGACGCCAGACTCTTGGCTTTTGATCGATCTCAGCAACAACAGTCGCTGATTAAGTGCAAAACAGAGCGTTCTCCTGGACCGTCTTACTCATCGCATGACCGTTCGACAGCCCAGTATCCTGTCATTCGTGGATAGTTAAGACTGCATATCTATAAAGCAATCATCTGAAGGGGCTGGAGATCTAATCTCTACCCACCTGGATAAGAACGGGCGGGAGCCTCCCTCCTTCTATTGGTGATATCGCGTTAACAAGCATCGGCCATCTACGTCAGCCAGAAACGGTAACCATGCGGCGTCGTCACTTCGCGCCCTTTAGAAAAAGCCCGACAAGCGATTGAGCCAAGAGCGGTGTCAAGTATCGCCTGGGCTGAGTCTTTCTGGTGAAGAGGTTTATCGGTTGGTCGATAAGGCAGCAGAAACAGAGTGCCAAGAATTCGGGATCCGCTGGCGAGATCTCCTCATTGCGAATCCCTTTCTTCATGACGCGCGTAACCAATCGAAATCGACAGTCGGTTAGCTGATCCAACACGCCATCGATTTCAGGAA
>CAIXME010000763.1 GCA_903920425.1 uncultured Pirellula sp.
GTCGAGTGGATTGCTTATCTGGCCCACCAAGAATTTTGATATCGAAATCGCGGCGGACCTGAAAACCGAATTGAATATCCAGCCGTTGCCAGCGATACCCGCTGCAGAAGTAGGACTCGTTGCCATCAGTCGCGAGTCTGTGATCTTCTCTGCCACCGAAACGCTCTGGGACGAATGGGAACTGCGATGGGACGCACAGAGTAACAACCCGAGTAACAACTCAACGCTGTCCGAACCAAGCAAGACTCCGGCATCCATGCACCCACCAAAATCACCCCTCTATAAATCCTGAGCAGTCTCTGCGGATGATCAATCATTATAGGTAAGCACAAGATAGACTTTCGCTCAATCAGGTCGAATGCCTATTCGGATCGAGCATTGATCCCCCGCATGCTCTATTGCCTCATCCATTTGATCTAACGAGTACCATTTCTCGACAAGATTCGCGAAGGGAAACTCATGCCAATGCAACTCCAAAAATTGAACAGCCTGGACTAGGTGCTTTGGCGCGTAATTGTGAATTCCGACGATGGCTAAATTGCGACGAACAATTCTTTCGACCACCATGGGTATCGGCTCCTGAGGAAAAACGGCTCCCACCAACACCAAACGTCCGCCAACGCGCACCGCGTCCATCGCGCTGACAAAAGCGCCATTCGCGCCTGTGCATTCGAAGATGACGTCTGCCCCCCTTCCCGCCGTCGCTTCAGCAAGAACCGATGGCAATTGATCGGGCAATAGCGATAGGCTGGCTCCGAACGCCCGAGACAGTATCCGTCGCGATTCGGACCTCTCAACGCAAATAACATTGGCACAACCCTGCTTCGACGCCATCGCGCAAGCGGTCAAACCAAGCATGCCAGCCCCTATAACGACAGCAGTGTCACCTTTGCGAATGGCGGCAGCCTCCATGGCGGCTGCGATGGTAGCTGTCGCACAACTGCTGGGGCACACGACCTCCAGAGGTAGTTCGTCAGGAATACGTACGACTCGTGTCCCTCGAACCAATAGACAATGCGAGGCAAATCCACCGGTCGGACCAGCCGTTCTCTCATACCGATTATGACCATACTTGACAGCCACCGAACACTTTTGCGGCAAATCATGCTGACAGAAATAGCAATCGCCGCAGCTGGCAACCACCGACCAAGTGACGCGATTCCCCTCAGACAAAGGGCTACCGTCTACTGCGGATCGGACCGCGTCATCGCCAAACTCGACAATCTCCCCCACAATCTCGTGCCCCAAAACGGACGGTGTCGCTACCTGCCGCCTTCCATGAACCGAATGCAGATCACTACCACAAATGGTGCAACCCAAGATTCGAACCAACACTTCTCCGCGATTTGGCGAGGGGATTTCTATCCTTTGATGTAGCCACGCTTTACCCGTACCCTGAAACAGAACGATCTTCGATTCATCCATGTCTTGTTCGTTCTCGTGATTGGCAAAGCAACTCTCGAATACCCAGTGAATGCCAAAATTATAATCGTTCGATGCTCCAAAGACACTATCGAATCGCGAGTCGATAGCATCAATAAAAAAACAGGCCACGACGAATCGTGGCCTGTTCCATTAATGTCCAACAGCTTTCCAGGATAGCTTATTAGCTAACCTTGCGACGCTTGTTCCACACACGACGAACGGCTAGTCCGCCTGCTGCGATTCCCAACAAGGCCATCGATGTCGGTTCGGGAACTGCCGTGATGATCGAGAACGATCCGTTGTTGACGGTATTGATACCAGCCAACGTCGCGAAATTCTCGCCAACAATCGAATACGTGCCGGCGGCTAAACCTGCGGTATTGATCGAGAGCGTTGCCAACAATCCGTCTGCTGTTGGCAGTGGCTGTAACGCGGTAAAGTCCAAACTCAAGTTCCCAACCCTCGAATCGCCGGCATCGCGAAGGAACGACGACGTGCCTTGCAAATTGCCTGCGCCAATAAAGCCTGCGCCGCCAAAAGTTCCGGCAGGTGTACCTAGCGTACCCGCTTCGATACGGAAGTCAGCTACCAAAAAGTCTGTCGACTCACCGGTCGTGCTACGTGCAAAAATATTAATCGTTTGCAAACCGCTGTCCGCTGCGAACGTGCCGCTGCCAATCGACAATATTACTTCCGCATTGGCTTGCGATGCAAACACAACCAATGCCAAGATCATTCCCAAAACTCTCATTGAATCTACTTTCTAATGTGTTATCTAGTCTGAATACGATTTTGAACTAACGGGAACGGAATTAGATTCCGTTCCACAGCGATGCGAAGAACGCATCCAACGACTCGATCTGCGATTCCTTCTTCGTCGCTGTCGACTTGGCTACTTCCTCTAGCATGACTTCCGTCGCATCCACCGATGGTTGCTGGGAAACA
>CAIXME010000764.1 GCA_903920425.1 uncultured Pirellula sp.
TGTTATCGCTGGCAGAAATGATGGGGCCCTTGACGTTTTCTAGCGTCTTCTCGATGTAGCTCTTGCGAGCTGGTTGGTCCGGATGCAGCATGTTCCATCGTTCGCATGTTTGCGCATCGCGTCGCAACTGGGTGTAGCTGGTGACGCTCCACGCGTCGCTGGCAACTCCATACTTCTCGGCCAGAATGTTCTGTGCTTCGAGAGCGCATCGGAGAATAGCACCGCTGCCAAAGAGTTGAACGCGAGCCTTGGCTCCGTCCACTTCCTTGGATGCGTACTTGTAGATGCCTTGAATAATGCCTTCTTCGACCCCTTCAGGCATCGCAGGCATTTCGTAGTCTTCGTTGTGCACCGTGATGTAGTAGATGCCGGTTTCGTTCTCTTTGTAGAGTCTTCGCATACCATCGAACACGATAACCGCAGTCTCGTACGCCCAGGCAGGATCGTATGCACGAACCGTTGGGAACGCCATCGCGTTGAGATGGCTATGGCCATCTTGGTGTTGCAAGCCTTCTCCGTTCAAAGTCGTTCGACCGGCTGTACCACCGATGAGGAAACCTTTGGCCCGCATATCGGCTGCGGCCCAAATCGAATCGCCAACCCGTTGGAAACCGAACATCGAATAGTAGATATAGAACGGAATCATATTGATCCCGTGGGCCGAGTAGGCAGTGCCGGCAGCATTGAAACTGCTCATGGACCCAGCTTCGGTGATCCCCTCTTCGAGAATCTGGCCGTCGCGAGCTTCTTTGTAATAAGCCAATTCGGCGGAGTCGATCGGTTCGTACAATTGCCCCGCGTGCGCGTAGATACCGATCTCTTTGAACATCCCCTCCATACCAAAGGTACGAGATTCGTCAGGCACGATCGGGACGATGTTGGGTCCGATCTTTTTGTCTTTTACCAAACGGCCGAGCAACCGAACGAAACCGTTAGTCGTGCTGATGGTCTTGCCATCGAAATACTGGGTCATGAACTTGCGGTAGTCATCGATCGATGGAATTTCCAACGTCGGATGCTTTACCGGACGACTTGGTACCGAGCCACCGAGCGCCTTGCGGCGATCGTGCATGTACTTGATTTCAAGACTTGTTGCGGGTGGCTTGTAAAAAGGAGCATTGCCTACTTCGTCGTCCGAGATCGGAATGCCGAAACGGCTGCGGAACTCGAGCAGTTCCTTTTCGTTCATTTTCTTTTGATTGTGAGCGATATTGCGGCCTTCGCCCGCTTCTCCCAATCCGTATCCCTTGATCGTTTTGGCCAAGATGACCGTGGGCTGACCCTTGTGTTCGACAGCCGCTTTGTACGCAGCGTAGACCTTTTCAGGGTCGTGCCCACCGCGCTTCATCTTCTCTAGCTTTTCGTCCGAGTAGTTCTCAACCAGTTTGAGCAACTCTGGGTATTTGCCAAAGAAATGCTCACGGATGTAGGCGCCCGTCATACCGACATACTTTTGGTACTGACCATCAACGACTTCGGTCATACGCTTGGCCAGCAAACCTGATTCGTCCTTGGCGAGCAACACATCCCAGTCGCTGCCCCAGATCACCTTGATCACGTTCCAGCCTGCGCCGCGGAAGACCGCTTCGAGTTCCTGGATGATTTTGCCGTTCCCGCGCACTGGACCATCAAGCCGTTGCAGATTGCAGTTAACAACAAAAATCAAGTTGTCCAATTTTTCGCGGGATGCGAGCGTGATCGCTCCGAGGGTTTCTGGCTCATCGCATTCACCGTCACCGAGGAACGCCCAAACCTTTTGGCCCGAGGTATCTTTGAGTCCACGATCCTTGAGGTATTCATTGAACCTGGCTTGATAGATAGCCATGATTGGGCCCAAGCCCATCGATACCGTGGGGTATTCCCAGAAATCTTGCATCAACCAAGGGTGTGGATAGCTGCTCAAGCCACCTTCGGCTTGTAGTTCTTGTCGAAAATTCTCGAGCTTTTCTTCGGGCAATCGACCTTCGAGGAAGGCGCGGGAATACATCCCGGGCGACGCGTGGCCTTGGAAGTAAATGCTATCTCCGCCGTAACCCGACTCACCACGACCACGGAAGAAATGGTTGAAGGCGACTTCGTACAGCGTCGCGCTGCTCGCGAACGTACTGATGTGGCCACCGACACCGCCGCCGACCAGACCGCCGTGCCCGTCGGTCTTTTTGTTGGCGCGAACCACCATAGCCATGGCGTTCCAACGCACGATGCTCTTGATGCGGCGTTCTGTTTCGCGATTGCCGGGAAATGCTGGTTGCTTGTCCGGTGGAATCGTGTTGATGTAGGGAGTATTGGTTTCGATAGGGATATCGACCCCATCGCGACGAGCTCGATTCTCGAGTGCTTTGACGAGGTACCGAACGCGATCTTCTCCCTTGCTCTTGTAGACATAATCGAGTGAACCAAGCCATTCGCTGGTTTCTGCTGGATCCACATCGATCGGTGATTGAACTTGGCCAGATGCCGCCATCACCGCAGGGTCTACTTCGCCTAAGAGTTTCGCATCAGCCATAGGATTAACGTTTCTTTCTCAATCAATAATTCCAGGATTTGCCACCAAGGATACCAGCGGCACTTTGTGTCAGCATTTTAGGTTGGTCGTCAAACGGCTAGCTGCGGGGAGGGCTGCAGCGATTCCATGGTGAATGGATTGTCGTTCGATCGCGACCGTTGGGAGTGCGTCACCTTGAAAGGGAGCACCCCAGTACAATAATCGCAAAACCCTACATTGTCGCGAAATTGGGGGGCTGAGTAAAGACTCACCGTTTCGATCGAAAATACGGATTTCCTGAAGTTTTTCCACTCTGGTCGGACCAGAATCAGTTTTTTTCCCCTTGAAACCCCTTTTTTGAGGGAACGATCCCCTTTGGACTCACGTTTTCGAGTTTGGGAATAAATCTAGCGCAGCAGCGAATACATTGGCTGAGCTATACTGCTCCTCCCCAGTTCTTGGACTTTCCCGGTTCTCGGCAAAAAGCCGATTGCGGCCCAAGATCGATTTTTGACCAAACACCATCCCCAAAGCCATCATGTCTGAGGCCAACTCAACAACATCCTCGAATTCAACTAATTTGCAAGTCGTTCGCGAAACGGTCGAGAGTTTGGCGGTGGCCTTTGTTCTGGCGTTGCTTTTCAAAGCGTTCATTGCTGAAGCGTTCGTCATCCCAACTGGCTCCATGGCCCCAACGCTCATGGGAGCCCACAAAGATATTCGCTGCGAAGAATGCGGTTATCAATATCAATGCGGTGCGAGCAACGAATACAACGACGTCGGTGCGAACACCGGAAGCGCTGTGGTCGGAACGACTTGCCCTCTTTGCCGCAAACCACAGGTCGCAGACCCGAGCGTCGACGCGAACCAAGCAACGTTTTCAGGCGATCGCATCCTTGTAAGCAAACTGGCATACACATTTTCGCAACCGCGACGATGGGATGTGATCGTTTTCAAGTTTATTGAGGAAGCTCGTCTCAATTACATCAAACGATGCATTGGTCGACCCAACGAAGCCATTCGTATCCGCGAAGGAAACATCTACATTCAGCAAAAGCAAGCTGAGGGGGATAGTTCGGTTGCATCCCCATACGAGATCGCTCGCAAGCCACCCCATGTGGTCAATGCGATGCTTCAGCCTCTATCTGATTCCAAGTATGTGCCCAAGAGCCTCGTCAAAGCAGGAATGCCTAGCCCTTGGCAACCCTTTCCAGCTAAGGAATCGACTTGGGATGTCAAGCAATCGGAGACAGCTTGGTCAGCATCGATCGCCAATGTACCCTCCGGTGCAACGCATTGGTTACGATATTATCATCGTGTTATCGATCCGGTCGCATGGGAATCCGTCAACTCGCGCGGCGCTTTCCCTGCCCCTATCGCCCCGCAATCTTCGCGACTGATCACCGACTTTACAGCCTACAACGCGAGCTACGCGACGGATGCCTCGACCCGATCGAAAATCAATCCAGAGCGGTATCGTGAATCCGTATCAGATCTGATTCGCGACAGCAATCAACGCGGATTTGCTCGACGGCCGCTTGAAAACGATGGGATCCACTGGACAGGTGACCTTGCAACCGAAATCGATATCAAGACGACTCCAGGCACCGAAGCAATCGCTTTGCTGCTAGTCGAATCGGGCGTCGAACACGAGTGTCGCATCGACCTCAAGTCGGGAATCGCGACGGTCAAGGTGCTGCTCAACGGACAGCCCGTGGACGCATTCCAAGGCAAAGGTGGGAACCTTGCCAAAGAAGCCAGCGCACCCACTTCGGTCCGTGCAGGTGGAAGGCATCGAATCCGATTTGCAAATGTGGACGATACGCTAACACTATGGATCGACGGCACTGCCGTGCGATGGGATCCAAGCGGCAATCTTGTTTGCCATCGATATCTTCCTTTTGCGGAACGCACTCCGAAAACAACCGACGAAAATCCTTTGGATGCAGCCCCCATCGCGGTTGGAGTCGTTGGCGGTGGAGCTGAGCTATTCCGTACGCAAACCTTTCGAGATATCTACTACATCGCACAGGGGAATAGGAACCAAGCTCTGTTCGATTACCCAGATATCTTTGCAGCATTGCGTCAATCATCCACAGCCAAAAACAATGCTCGCTACGCTTTAGAAACCCACAACTCGACTCCCGAAGCGTTGGGGCGGTTCATGTCTCAAGAAGGCATCAGCCGCAATGCGCTACTATCGAATCCTGCTCTGTGGGCAGAGAGCACGATGGGGTGCGGACGTCAAACGGTCGAGTTTCGAATGGAAAAGGATTGGTACTTTCCGATGGGTGACAATTCGGCCGCGAGTTCTGATGCCCGCAGCTGGGGCCATACACCTGAACGATTGATGATCGGGCGTGCGGTCATGGTCTTTTGGCCACACTATTGGAATGCACCTGTGCCGTTTCTCCCAAATGTCCAACGCATGGGACTAATTCGATAATCTGAATGAGACGCTAGACGAACGAAAGCAACTGAACATGGATGTTCTCAATGTAGTAGGCCTAGAAAAGTCCTACGGTCGCCGCAAAGTAGTCAATGGAGTCAGTATGCGCGTCGGCGAAGCAGAAATCGTCGGCCTGCTGGGACCCAACGGTGCTGGAAAATCCACCAGCTTTCGGATGACGTGCGGACTGGTCATGCCGGATCGTGGACAGGTCTTTCTCGGCGGAGAAGAGGTCACCTATTGGCCCATGTTCCGACGCGCTCGCGACGGTGGAATGGGTTACTTGGCACAAGAGTCCAGCGTCTTTCGCAAGCTAACAGTAGAGCAAAATATTCTGGCCATGCTGGAGCTGCTCGGTGTCAACCGCTCGGATCGCCGCAAAAGAACAGATGAACTGCTGACCCAATTCAAAATCACCCACATCGGACGCTCGCGCGCATCGAAACTCTCCGGTGGAGAACGTCGCCGACTCGAGATCGCACGTTGCTTGGTTTCCAACCCTCGCATCATCATGCTTGATGAACCGTTTGCTGGTATCGACCCAGTCACAGTTCAAAGCATTCAACAAACTATCTTCGATCTTCGCGACAATGGCATCTCGATCTTGATCACGGACCACGCAGCATTAGAAATTCTCTCTGCGGTGGATCGATGTTATGTGATCAGCAAAGGGATCGTGCTCTACGAGGGGACTCCGGAAGACGTCAAGCAGCATCCGGAGGTTCGGAAACAATACTTGGGAAACATCCAAGGGGATCATTCGAACAACTAGAGACTTTCTGGCTTCGAAAGAGATACATCGAGAGCTATACTTTGGGCACTGTATTGATTTGTTTAAAAGTCTAAGTGCCCGATTTTTCTTTGTGCCCGATGTAAATGAAAGGTTGTCATCATGTCCGAAGTGCTTGAGCTGTTATCCTCGGAGTTGGACGAACGCAAGATCCGCGAGATCGCAGAACATCTCGGGACCGATCACGCCCAGACTGAGGCCGCAATCGCAGCTGCATTGCCAACGCTCGTCAGCGCGATGGGACGCACCGCTGATACAGAACATGGCTCGGAGATGATGGTCGCACAAATGAACGGCATTGGCGGCGGCTCGCTCGGAGATCTACTTGGTCGAGTTCTCGCTCCTGCTCGCAATCAACCAAGCCCTTCTCCAAAATCCAACGCGACGCAAAATGATTTCGAAGAGATCCTGCCGCCCGGTTTCGGTGAATCGAAATCGGTAGGCTCGTCTGATCGCGAACTTCCTCCACCTGCTCCGCCGTCCCGGACGAACAAGCCATCCCCGCTCGATATTTCATTGGGCCCAGGCAATGAGCTTCCCAGCTCCAAACGAAATCTGCCCGATGTTTTTGACTCCGAAACAAGCAGCGTGTCATCTAGCTCTGTAGACGATGTGCTGGGCAAAGTTCTAGGCGACAAAAAGAAAAACGTAGAACGCTCGATCGGTAAATCATCAGGATTGGACTTGGGTAAGATCGGACCTTTGTTGGTGATCCTAGCCCCATTGGTTCTCGGCGCCATGAAGGCAAAAGCGAGCAGCAAAACGGGTGGTGGGTCGAAAATTGATCCCTCCGATCTATCCAAAATGATGCGTGGAGAACGAGCTTCCATCGAACAACGCGCCGGCGGCAGCTTGATCGGCAAAATGCTCGATCAAGATGGCGATGGGGATTTCGATCTGTCCGACATCATCTCGCTTGGGATGAAGTTCTTTTTCGGCCGACGCTAATCGCCGCATTAGCATCTTGCGGCCCGATAATGTCTTTGGAAATTCATTGTTCGCTAGCTGTTGATTAACAACAGCTAGTTCATAGCTCGATCGCCCAAAGCGATAGCCAGCCATCCAAGTCGCGATCTTGCTCTTCATTCGCGAATCGAATCGGCAATCCACCGGGCAGCGTATTAGGAACTCGGATTGCCAGCAGGTATTTTCCGGGCTTCATGGACGAGGTGTCCAAGGAGTCCGACCACTCTCGCGGTCCCTCGTTCGGTAGCAAACCAATCAATGAACCATGGGCAGGAAACGATCGAATGACTTGGCCGTCGGCAAGGAGCCCATACTCGGCTTTCCAATCGTAGTAGAACGGAGCAACACCTCGATTTTCAATGGTCAACGCGACGTTCAATAGACCGCCGCTTTTTGCGACTCGAATGCTGGGCACATGGAAATCGTAGCCCATGCGACGTACTTCGGTTTCGGCTCGTTTCAAACGCTGTGCATCCGCTTTAGCTTGAAACATTCCAGTGTCCATCAGCCACGATGCGTGCGTTTCATCAACACACTTTCGAAAGTCCTGGATCTGATCATCACCAGGCTCGGCATCGAACACCTTGCCCCATGCTTCGGGACGAATTTCGCCACCGATTGGATGCGTTTTCCACTTGGTAACAGCTTTTGTTCCCGCATCTTTTAAAGCTGGTACGAAGAACCAATTGTCAGCCTTCTTGCCTGTATCCAACGTAGCCCAAGCGAACGAATCGTCGTGATAGCCGAAAGGGCGTTGAGCATTCGGTGCCTTTCCCCAGGTCTTCTCTCCGGCAGGATATCGCAGCAGGATTGGAGTTGTTTTGAATGCCTCGCTATACGCATCCATAACTTCAGCTTGCACCTCTTTGGATGCGAACAGTTCCCCTTTGGGATAGGTATGCCACTCGCCCCATGTTCCGAGCAGTCCCGCCGTAACGAAACCTAGTCTTGGATCACCATCGTACTTTTTCCCGAATGCGAATATGAAATTCCGAAGGGACCGGCGAAGATTCTTGTCCTCGTAATCGGGTGTCTCTACTTTGGCAGGTGGTAATGGCTGTGTGTTGGTGTTGAGATACTTGTGCACTTTCAAGCCATCGTCAATCAAAAACTTGGGAATGATATCCGTCTTTGCGGGATACTCGAGGTAAATTCGCAATACCGCTTGATGACCACGGCCTGAAATCTCGTCCAAGAGTTTTTCGAGTGGCTTCCAATCGAA
>CAIXME010000765.1 GCA_903920425.1 uncultured Pirellula sp.
CGCCACCATTCCCATCTTGCAGTTTGCGAGCTTCGGCTACATGCTCGAATCCGCCACCCGCGTATCGCGGGGGGTGCCATTGCGCCGGTGCTTTCCAGGCGCTGATGTGGCAGGCAAGCTTGCGGTGATCCTGGGATGTGTCTTTTTATCTTGGTTGCCCGTGTGGTTTGTCGCGGACATGGCCTATTCGGCGGAACTGATTGAGCAGGGTGGACAAATTGCTCGCCAATGGCGCATTGCCGCGAGAATCATCTCCGTGATCTGGATTCTGTGGGTTCTCTGGGCCGTATTCCGCGGCGGCAAGCTGCGACATTTCCTTTGGCCCGCACCCATCTTGGCGATCAAAAGCCTGTTTCAGGCAAAGGTATGGCGCGAAGCCGAAGACAAGCTTTGGGATTTTGTCGTATCACTCAAGCTACCGAGATTGCTTTGGCTCGGCTTCATGGCTTCGATTGGAGCCCTCCTTTGGCTCTTGATTCCCGGTACGTTGATCTTGATCGGTTTGTCCGCAGAGGGGCAAGCGGGCCTGGGAGTCATCGGTCTGATCGGCGCGGCGTTGATGTGGTGGGTTTTGCTGAATCTCCCTTTTCTCCAAATCCATATGGCCAATCAAGCAAGATTCCTATCCGTCTTTGATTTGCAATCGGTTCGTCGCTCGTTTCGGCAAGCGCCGTGGGCCTTCTGCTTTGCGACATGGACTACGTTTTTGTTTGCGGTGCCGTTGTATTTATTCCGAATTGAACGCGTTCCTTCGCAGTTGTGGTGGCTGATGTCACTGTTCTTTATCGTGTCGATGTTCCCGGCGAAGCTCTTTACCGGATGGGCACTCTTTCGAAGCGCACAGCGATCAGAAAGGCACATCGCGCATCCTGAGATCCGAGCCGAAGTGAGATGGTATTGGCGATACGTGGCTTGGGTGCCACAGCTTGCTGTCGTCCTCGTTTATCTAGGCGTTTTGTATTTGGCCAAGTTCGTTGTGTGGGAAGGCGGGGCTAGTTTCTATTTGCAGCACGCATTCTTGCCACCCGTGCCGTTCTTTTTCGAGTAAGCTCAGCAGTAGAAGACCTAGTTCATGGAGAACTAGCAGCGAGAAACACTTTCTACCATCACCAGTGCTATGCACGAGAATCCTTACGCGGAACAAAAAGCCAACGGCGGCTATTCGATTGAATCATCCGTTCCATTCGACGCATCCATCCCCGATGGATATGTAAAGAACATTCGGTGGGTAGGTATCGCCAGCATCTGCCAGGCTGTCTTGGAAATGGGGATGTCTTTGATCTTAGGTTCAGTTGCCTTTTCCATCGCATTCTCGATCAACAGCCCGCAATTACAAAAGATGCGAGAAGGAAGAGATCTATCTCCAGAGGCCCTGATGGCCATCCTAACGACTTTTGCGATTGGCTCAGGCGTGATCGCTTTCCTGCGGTTGTTGTCGGGCGTAATGCTTTTGTATACGCGAGGACGGATCTTTGCGTTAACCGTTGCCATCTTAGGTCTAGCCATGATGTGCACTTGCTACTGCGGTCCGAGTTCGCTGGGCATCGCGATCTACGCTCTCGTCGTATTGATCCAGCCGACCGTTATTTATCAATTCCAAAAAGCGCGCGGTTGATTCGACGGCGACTTGGAGCAATGTTGGCGTCCATCGATATTGCACTGGCCCTCGCATCACCAATACGCCCTTGCCTACTGTTCAGCGAAGCAATAAGCAAGCACACAGAAGTGGCGCTCGCGATTTCGGCAAAGGCAAATGAATCGGGACAGTTACCCCCGTCGTCTAGGGAGTGGTGACTTTTGCCCAATAGTTTGCGTGGGATTCCGTTTCCATATCTTCGCGTAGCTTCTCCAGATTTGCAGGTTCGGTTTCCCTGGTAGAGTTGCCCCAAAGCAAGGCGGATTTGCCATCCTCTTCGACATGATACCCAAAAGGCGAGCCACTCTTGTATTGCCAGTCCCGCTCTGATAAGCCAAAGACAGCAAGATCAGACAGCTGCGTGGGCCACTGGCCTTTTTCTAGTCGATACCGTTTCGATGCGATGGACGTGAGCGTCAAGCGTCGAACCATATCGTGTCCTTCCAAAGCCTTCGCCACCGAACTTTTCGAACCGGTCATCTGTGAAAACAAAGTTGCATTCCACGATCCGTTCTTCTCTGCTTCCAGCGCCACTTCCAGCTTATGGGCACGTTCACCAAGACCATCGAGCCCTGCATCGGCCAAATTGCGATACTTTTGCGTTTCGTCCCAGACGTACTTGCGAATGCTCGGCAGTTTCCATCCTAGAGATAGCAGCCAGCGGGTTTCTATGACAAACCGTGGGGCATCCGAATCAAAGTACATGAAATCATTGAGCTCACTCTGCATCGCCATAGCCAATTCGCCATCAACCATGTCTTTCCACTCCCTTGGAATATCCATCGGCCGATTCATTTTTGCCATTAATTGAGAAAGATCCTCTGCCGTCCAAATGGAGGAATCGAGGGACTTGCGAATAGCCATGTATTGCAATTCGACGCAGGCGATGTTGACGAGCTTGGACACATAACAAAAACTAAAATCGCAGGCATCGATACAATTCTGCATGGCATCGACCGCCTGCATCGCTCGCTCACGATCAACAATGTGTACTGCATACTCAAACTCGAGGCCCAGAAGATGCATGACGGATCTTGAGTTCTGCAGGCTCGGCAAAAGTGTGCCGAACCCTTCGAAATGGATGGGTTGCCAAACAGGCCTTCCGGTTGTCTTTAGCTTTTTGATTTGAGCGATAACCGGTTGAATTTCGTCGAGGAATGCCCCCAGTGTTTGGTAGTATTCTTCGGATCCTTTGAATTCGCTCTGCTGCAATTTGCTGGGATGCAATCGGTCGTTGGTGAATTCTGTCGCATCAAACCATGCTGTTCGGCTTGAAAGAATGCGAGTGGAAACCAAGTTCGCAATTTCTCCCCACTCCTGCGATCCTGACATCGTCGACCGCTCACGATAACGTTGCGTCATCGATTCATTGTCGACAACAACACCCAACGCTCGAGCTCGATCCATGTCACTCGCGAGCTTGCTCTGACAATCGAGCTCATGCCAAACAAGCACGACAGTAACGGATGTTACGATCAACGCCAGTGCGATCAAGCCAGTCAGACTGCGCCAATACCAGGGTGACATCCTGCGTGAAACCGCTGAGTTAGGACTATTCATTTTGCCCCTCGCTGGATACTTTCGATTGGTTTGTACTGGACAATTGCGTTTTGACCTCAGCCGCTGGTAAATCGGCCGCTTCCTTCTCCCATTTTGCACGCCAGCATCGGCCAGGAGAATTGATGGTGCCAAAGAGTTGATACGGATCCATCAAGTCCTCGTCGTCCAAAAGTGGGCGATTCCAGTCGTCGGCGACAACCTCGCGAGCCTTACGTACGTCTAAATCGGTCTGGGCATCAAGGATGGCCCATAGGTGCGCGATAGCCTGCTCTCGTATCCGATTCGAAATCATCGATGATCGAATATTGCTGCGATGGATATTGAATCCAGGTAAATGAAATGCGTCTATCTGACCCGCTCTCGAATTCTTATTCTTGCGTATCTTGTCCCAATTCGCTGCAATGGCAACTCGTCGCTGCTGATCTCGCTGCTCTCTGCTTGCGAGTTGATTGCGGCACTTGTTCCACAAGTCATCTCCGATATTTTCTCTCGCATTCGGCCGTTTCAATTCTCTTAGCAACGACATCTCCAAAAGATCGGCTAATTCTTGCTCATACAAACCGAGCGATTTTCTGTCGGTGACAATACTTCGCAACACAAGATCGACGCTCTGAACGTACTTTTCCCGGCTCATTTCTCCAGGATCGTTCAACAACGTCATCCGGTCTAGCAACATGATGCCAACCATGGATTGAGCGGACTGCAATCCAACAATCGAGGAAGTGCGAAACCCTTCTTCAAACACCTCTGTGAGCACCTTGCGGTAGTTGCGAACTGCAGGTGCAGCTTCAGCAGCAGATTCGACCCAAAAAGTCCCGTCGGTTTGTGGGAATATCCCTCGCGTTCGGTAGATCGCTTCATTGCCCTGCGGAGGTTTAATAACTGTTTCCGAAAGGATGCCCTGCATTTTCATCGCAAGTGATTGGGGCATACCCGGATTTTTTGCGTACTCGAATACAACCGTCGTGGCCAACAACAGAGCGGACAGGCCAAGCCATGCAACATGCCATAGCTTGAATCGCCATCCGTCCGAACCATCCATCCAAAGCTTCATCATACGCAAGGTTGCGAACATGGGTATTGCAGCTACCAAAGCGATCACCAACACATGCGCACCGAGTTGTTCGTAAGCAAAAGCAACAGTGAATGCAATCAATCCGGTGAAAGCCGGGGCAACGATCGCCGCAACGATCGGACTGCGAATCGCCTGTCCAATCCATTGCGAAAACGAATAACAACCGAACATACCTAGCCAAGCGCCCAAGCCCGCCAGGACCGCTATCTTCCAACGATAAGCGAAATCTGCTCCCGCCAAATCTATCCATTTCGTAGGGCTTGCCAGCAAAACCACCCCCATCACCAACAAACTAGCTGTGACCAAGATCGCTAGGGGCAACGCATGTCGCGTGCGCCAAACGAGAAAAGGAGAAACACCTCGGTCCGCAAGAAATCGAATCCGCTGTCGCAGCTTGTCACCATGGAAACTCAACACGCCCAACCAGCATGTTGCAAGTGCAACAAGTACGGCGCTGAAAGCCCCCCCCTCACCGGGTACCGGTGGCTCCCGCATCAGCACAGTAAATACAGCAGAACCGATCAAGATGGTTAGAGCGAGAGCCGCTAGCAACCCTCGACTTTGCATCGCGAATTGGCGATTCAACGCAACACTCGGCGTCTGGGGACTTCGAAGTAACCATGGCTGCGACGTGCTCGGCTTGACCGAACTGGAAGCAGATTGCACTGTAGCTCGAGGACTCGGGGTCGGCCCCAGAAATCTGATCCCTGAACGCCAACCATACCACGCCAACACACTGGACCCAAACAACAAGCTCCCCAAAACCAACCAGTGGTAGATCTCCGAACCAGAATAAAGACCCAAGGACCAACCACCGCAATTCGCTACGATCCAAGGCACGAAAGCAATAGGTATCAGAGCGACTAAGCTTGCAAACGACGACTTGAATCGCCATGCCATAGCAACACCAACGATTGCGAGCCAAATCGTGTTGATGGGCCATAGCATCCAAACTACTGGTGATTCAAAAAGCCCCGACGATTTCAACTCAGCCGTCAGCCCTCGTTGCAAGATCATCTCGTTCGCAAAGTAGAATGCAGCGCTTACCAGCCAGACAACACAAATACCCGTCAAAGCGACAAACAGCTTTGATTTTATGATATCGGTACGCTTGATCGGTAATGAACGCAACCAAAGTATCGTCCGCTGATCTTTCTCTTGTCCGACCAAGATGGCCCCTAATCCGACCGCGAACAAGCTTGGCATTCCAAGAAACGCGACTATGCCCAGGGGTGACGAATCCTCGGTGTACTTCTCGATGATGAAATGCATCAGATGAAACGAAAATCCAATAATGGCGAGCATTGCCAGCAACGGGGTTAACTGCCGCCACTCCTTGCGCATTAAGTGCATTACGATATTCGGGCTGAATTTGCTCATGCGCGTCGCCCCCATGACTTTGCTTTCGCGGAATCGGCGGTAGCACTGCCCGCAAGATTTGTTTCGCCGCGCGTGCATGCAATGAACAATTCGTCGAGAGAAGCGGGACGCGACTGAACTGCCGTGACGCCCGCCCTCGAACTCCAAAGCTCTTTAACGGGTTCGATTTCCCCTCGAATCACAAAGCGTCGCTGCCTTCCTTCGGTCTCCTCGCTTAACAGCTCCGCTGGTGGCTCGACTTGAGGCAAGCTGATCAGTGGGTCAGAAAGACTGACAGTAACCTCGTGCACGGAGTCTCTCAATTCGCTCAAGCTATCGACAATGCGAAACTTTCCGTGCCGAAGGATTGCGATCTTGTCCGCCACCCGCTCTACCTCGGCGATCTGGTGACTAGAAAGCAAAACCGTTTTGCCATTGGCAGCCCGCTCGATCATGCTTTCCATGAACTCCCGTCTGACCAAAGGATCGAGACCAGAAGTAGGTTCGTCGAGGATGAGCAACTCGGGATCGTGGGCCAACGCGAGCGCCAATGCCACTTTGGCTCGCTGACCTTTGCTCAAATTCTTGATCCTTCGATCGGGAGGCAACTCGTAGCGTTCGATCGTTTCGCGATAACGGTCTATGAAGCCGTCAGGATAAAATGCAGATGCAAACCATCCGATCTCGCCAATTTGCATCCAATCATAAAGAGCGGGCGCATCGGAAACGTAGCCAACTCGGCGACGGATTTCGATGTCGTCTCGAATAGGATCGAGCCCTAACACGGTGCACTCACCGACCGAGGGCTGCTGGTATCCCATCAGGATTCGAATCAAGGTGGTCTTTCCTGCACCGTTTTCGCCTAACAACGCAAACACGGTCCCTTGCTCCACTTGCAGATCGATGCCCCTGAGCGCATCGCATCCGGGAAAGTGCATTTCCAATCCCTTGGCTGAAATTACGTGATTCATGTTCTCGCCCATTTGAATTGTGTTGGCAAATAAGAAACGAAGAAATGGTCCAGGCTGGTTTACGGACTAGTCCGCATCGCCCGACGCAACGGTTGGTACAGCACCATCGAGTTCGTCGATCTGACTCAAGACGAGCCTTCGAATCTCCTTGGCCGTTAAACCGCCATGAAGCGCTTCGGTGATGACGGCACGCAGCCGTTCTTCAAGAATAGAACGTCGAGCAGTTCGACATGCCTCGGTTGCATCGGCACAAACTACGAGACCACGCCCCCGTAACGATTCCAAAGCGCCGTCCGCCTGCAACTGCTGGAACGCTCTCGCAATCGTATTCGGGTTGATAGCAAGCTTCTGACTAAGCACCCGGACACTCGGAAGAAGCTGTCCAGGCAAGAGAGTCCCTTGCGCTATCGCAAATTTCACTTGGCGAACGATTTGCTCATAGATCGCCACCCCGTTGTTCGGATCAATCGAGAAAAACATCATCCAGGCCTCAAGTACGCAGCCACGTGCACTAGTTCACTACCTAGATAGTACACCTGTGGCGTTATGCGTCAAGGGATGTTTTTGGAAAATCAGAAGCACGACCTTAGACCTTAGACCTCAAGCCTGCCCTATTGCTTTCGGTCGAAGCGTCGATCGCTCATGACAAAGCCGACGGCGACGCCTGAGAGCAGGCCGCCAAGGTGGGCCATGTTCGCCATCTGAAAAAATTTGTCCCCACCCGTAAATCCAAGCACCAAGATAAAAATCGTCATGATGTATGCTTGCGGGCTAAGTTCGCAGTCGATGTCCGGTCGCAACGTCGTCTTGATTCCGATGTAACCCAAGAGCCCAAGGATCACTCCGGAGATACCGACGAAGTTAGGCGAGCCAAAAAAATTCAACGGCATCAAGCCTTGCAAAAGGTGAGAGCCGATCGCGACCAGCAGCAAGATAATGGCATACCGACCGGTTCCCTCCAACCGCTCCGTGAGCCGCCCAAGCGAGGCCAACGACAGCATGTTCATCAACAAATGCAACGGCCCGCCGTGCAGAAACGCTGGAGTGAGGATCCGCCATACTTCCCCTTGCTTGATCGACGCCGCTGGGTCGTTTGTCTTTTTGTAAGTCGCCGCATCGACGAACTTCAGTTGCTTGGTAACCAGATTGCCGAGCCAATTGTTTGCGTCTGGTTTTGAAAATTGAGAAACGACACCCAGGAAAACGCAGAGCACGATCAGCGTCATGGTCAAGGGTGGCATAGGCCCACCGAATAGCGAAGGGTTCGAACGCATCACGGGCTGTTGCACGTTCCGAACTCTCTCGATCGACTTTTGCTTTTGTTCCTTGAGAATGGTTTTCGCTCGGTCGATGGCGGTTCGATACTTTGGATCGTCTGGGGTGCGCTGGAAATTGCGAAGCTCCTCGCGAGCCAACTCCGCTTTGTCTTCATCTCGAATCCACACGTCCCATTGATTCGGATCCGAACTCAAGGGCTCAACGTGCGTGGAGATGTCTTGAGTCAGCAAATACGCAACGAAAGATTCGGTGTTAGCTTTTCCAGAAATCGTGGTCAGATGTCTCATGCGATCGATCTAGGCCAAGGGCCTGAGTTGTTGGATTGGAACATAGTATTTCAAGTAACGTTTACCATTGCTGTAGCGTTCGCCTGTCGCGTCTTCTACGAGGATGGTAGCGCGACGGGTGATTCGATTTACGATTCCGTGGAGCGTCTTTCCTTCGAAACGAAATACGACGTGAGCCCCAGCACGGATATTGAACTCCTTTGCGGCTCGCTCCTGTTGCGTGATCAGTTCGTGACGATGCTCCGTGTGACCAAACAAATTGCGAGCAATGGACTGAAAACGATTGGCGGAACAATCGCTTTGAATCCAAGCCAACATTTCGCAAAGATGAATTAGCTCATGCTCGACAATGCGCTGCATCGCCGTCAGTCGATCTTGACAATCATATCCGCAGACGCGAATCATGTCGTTGGGCTTGCGAAAAGATTGAAAAAGCAGCGAAGTCGACAAAGCTATTTCGTAGTGCGTCTTTCCCGGTTGGGTTCGTGTAGGACGGTAAACAGTTCGCGTAGTTTTTCCACCGGCACGCGTCATGCGTGAACTCAACCTAAACGAAAGCCCGTAGAAACGGGCTAGCGGCAAACAAAGCCCACCGAGAAATAGCTCGTCGTAGGCTTCTGCCATTCGTTCCAGATCTTGCTTTGCCACACGCTGGAAATTTCGATTTTCCATCGATTTAGATACCGACAGGATCTTGTTTCCAATGTGCTGTTGGATGGCCTCGCGATTTGCCCATGCAGCTGACGTTCGGGACAACAACTCAGCCAACCCCCGCTGGTAGTCCAGTCGGCTTGGCATTGCGACGTACGGGGCGCGAACCTCTGAAATGGCAGGATCACTTTGGCGCTGGTGCGTCGGAGTTGCCTGGACGGATCGCCTTTGCTGCGCCCCACTCTTCGAGGGTATCGCTCGGTTGGGGCTAGCGGGCCCTGAGGTATGACTCGGTGCCTGGCTCGTTGGAGCCTGGCTTGTTGGTTTCCTCGACTCGATGGCCTTCGGTGCAGGAGGGGGCGCGAGATCCGACAAACGCTTTCGACGTGGAAAATCATTGCCTCGCGAATCCGTCATCCGTAACCCTCCGTTCTCCCATACCGCTGGTTGACTCCCTTTTTTTGGAATTAGAAGACGCAATATAACACGGATTCAATGTTTGCCGCACCTGCAACAGCGACAGGCTTGGCGATATACTGATCGATTCCGATTTGCTTCAATGCCACTATTCATCAAGCTGTTACGATCCATGCGTTTGTTTCTGGCCTTTCGAACTTTTTTTGCCGTTCTTTTCCGTGGTGATATTGCGGAGAAGATCCGCGTTTGTCTAGAGAAACCAGCCTCTATTACCGTCAACGGTTCGTCCAGCACAACAACTGCGGCGGTCCCCATCGGCGACGCTTCGAACACTGCAGCACCCAAGCCTAGCAGTCCTACAAAGTCTAAGCCTTCCCCTCGAAGTGAAGCCCTCACGTTGTTGAGCGCCCTGCAACGAGAGGCGCGATTACTAGATTTGGTTTGTGAATCGCTCGATCAATACAGTGATGCCCAAATTGGTGC
>CAIXME010000766.1 GCA_903920425.1 uncultured Pirellula sp.
CCCAAAGCAAAACCATCTGGGAACGGCAATCGAAGCAGGCGAGCGTCGATACCGCTAAACGCCTGCTCCAGTGACTAACGTACTACCCCTGACGCGAATAACAAACGGCATTCGCCCTGTTAGCGGTTCGGCGCAAGCCGTCCGGTAGCGTGCACTAAACGTTTCGTCGCATGTCATGCCCATTGCCAAGCGCCACGCGATCACGTGATCGTGTTGAGTCATCTAAAAGTGTTCAACGACTCGGCACGGATACCGGCCCTACTATACACTTGGTAGCCCTTGCGATTCCCCAGAAAGTTGCGTCCGCATAATCGCACCTTCACAGATTGAAAGGCGACCATGATCGGCGTGTAAACTATCGGCAACGAAACTACTGAGGAGCTTCGCTCGATACCAAAGCGTCGAATTCCGCTTCGCTGAGGATAGTGATGCCGAGCGACTGGGCCTTTTCGAGTTTGCTCCCAGCCGATTCACCAGCGACGACGTAGTCCGTCTTCTTAGAGACACTACTTGCGCAGCGACCGCCATGCTGTTCGATTTTTCGCTCGATCTCGTCTCGAGAATACTTGATCAACGAACCGGTCACAACAATCGTCTTACCTGCTAGAGCCCCTTGCATGTCGACTGCATCTTCGGGAGAGGTTTTTAGGGACACTCCCGCCTCTTTGAGTTGCCGTACAAGCTCGATGCCCTCTTCGCTATGAGCGAAGTCGTACACGCTTTGGGCGATAACGGGACCGATTTCATTGGTGCTACCGATCGTTTCGAGATCCGCTGCGACGAGACTATCCATATCGCCGAACCGGCGAGCGAGTATTTGCGCAACGCGTTGTCCAACATGCCGAATCGTTATGGCATTCAGAACGCGGGATAGACCTCGCTCTTTGCTTGCCGCTATTCCTTGCAATAGATTTTCAGCAGACTTCTTTCCCATTCTTTCGAGCGACATCAATCTGTCGAGCGTGAGGGCGTAGAGATCGCCGAACGAATTGACCATCTCGGAATCCACGAGTTGGTTGACGAGTTTTTCTCCTAACCCCTCGATATCCATACAGTCGCGAGTTGCAAAGTACCGCAACCTCTGTCTCCATTGTGCTGGGCACTGCTTGGATATGCATCGAATGTAGACCCCTTGTGCGTCGCGCACTAATTCGGAATCGCATTCGGGGCAACGTGTCGGGAACTGATACCGTGGCGGATCTCCATCGCGTCGATGTTTTTCGACGCGCACGATGTGTGGAATGATCTTCCCGGCCTTCTCCACCACCACCCAATCGCCAGGACGAATATCTTTGCGCTCGATCTCTTCGACATTGTGCAATGACGCACGGCTGACCGTGGTTCCAGCGAGTTCAACGGGTTGCAGTTCGCCAACGGGAGTTACGGTTCCTGTCTTTCCAATCTGCGTTTTTATTTCAAGCAACTTGGTGACAGCTTCGTATTTTTCAATCTTGTAAGCGATCACCCACCGAGGGCATTTGGATGTGGTTCCCAGTGTTTCACGTTGCTCGAGCGAGTTCAGCTTGACGACCAAACCGTCCACTTCGAAATCCAGCTCGTGCAATGTCTCCACGATATGGTTGCAGTGCGCAATGGCCTCTTCTTTGTCTGAAAAACAACAAACGTTAGGAGTTGTCGGGATCCCCAAGGCCCTGACCTTTTCGAGAAACTCCATGTGGTTCGAAGCTTGAATCCCCTCACAAAATCCAATTCCATGGCAGAAGAACCTCAAGCGGCGCTGCGAGCAGATCTTTGAATCGAGCAATCGAATACTGCCCGCAGTGACATTCCGCGTATTCTTGAACTCGGCATCACCGGCTTGGGCTCGTTGTTCGTTGAGCAAGACCAAGTCCGCGTTGGTCATGTACACTTCGCCGCGTACCTCAAGCACTCTAGGTATGCTGTCGCCCATCAACCTCTGCGGCAGTCCGCGCAGCGTTCGGATGTTGTGCGTGATGTCGTCCCCTACCTCTCCATTTCCACGAGTAACGGCTTGAACCAACAGCCCATTCTCGTAGCGGATCGATGCTGCGACCCCATCGACCTTGAGCTCTACGACCCACTGCATCGATTCACCAGGTAGCAGCTTTTCCGTACGCGTAAAGAAATCCCGCAATTCCTGTTCGGTATACGTATTCTCGATCGACAACATTGGGACTCGATGCGTTACCTGCGCCAATCCATCGAGGGGCTGATCGCCGAGCCGCTTTGTTGGGCTGTCCGATGCTGCTAGATCCGGAAACTGGTTTTCCAAATCCTGTAGCTCTCGCAACCTACGATCATATTCCAGATCCGTAATCGTCGGGTTTGCGAGCACATAGTACTGGTGATCATACTCCCGAATTTCATCGGACAATTGGACGATGCGGTTCTGGGCAGCGGAACGATCATTGGACATGGGAATGCTGGACATGTTCGAGGATTATTGAGCCTGGGGTTCACTAGCGATGCCATCATCATTTTGGCTGTCGACACTATTTTGACCATCATCACCATTTACGCTATCGACGATTTGGCCATCCTGGGTTCCAGACAAGTTTGGTTCAGCGATAAAGCGGTACCCCGCATCCCGCAACGTAATGAAGTGCTTTGGTTTCGCAGGATCGGTTTCAAAGATCTTGCGAAGCCGGAGCATGAATTGATCCACGCTGCGCGTCTGCATCTCACCACTTACGTCCCACACTTCAGCCAACAGCTCTTGCCGGCTGATAACACGACCTTGGTTTTCGACAAAGTACCGCAGCAATTGCAGTTCTTTATGGGTCATCTTGACCTCGCGTTGATCGACCTGCACTTCGTACGTCTCAAAGTTGATGTGGGCCTTTCCAAACGCTATATCCTTAGCTTTATTCAATGGGGATACCGCTGCCGGTTGCTGCGGTCTCTGCGGATAAAGCTTGAGCAAGTTTTTGACACGGGACAGAAGCTCGTCGAGATCAAACGGCTTGTTCAAATACTGGTTCGCTCCACAATCGAATCCCCGAGCACGGTCCTCCGGCAGAGAGCGAGCGCTGAGAATTAAGATTGGCAACGCAATTTCGTGATCGCGGACCCACTGGCAAACGGCGTAGCCGCTCATACCTGGCAACATCAAATCGAGGATCATCAGATCAAAAGCAAAATGGTCTGCTTCCACAAGCCGTATCGCAGTCGGGCCATCGCCGACGAGCGTTACCCGATAGCCTTCGGCTTCGAGATTGTACTTGACGCCCATGGCCAAGTGTTTTTCGTCTTCGACAATGAGGATGTTCTTGCGAACGCGCATGCTAATTCAGTTTGGTAGGTGACAAAGCTAAGGCCTATGTTGGTACATCCATATCGGTTGCTGGCGGACGCAAACGAGCCTGAGGCAAAACCAGTTCGAATCGAGTGCCCGTGTTCTTGGGAACATCCGCAACACGGATGGTACCTCGCAATCTGCCGACAATGGATCGAACCAAGAACAACCCTAAACCGGTACCAGGCTTGGTGCGTTCAAGCTCATTTCCCACACGATAGAATCGCTTGAAGATCTTCCGTCGCAAATGCCTTGGGATACCGAGCCCGTTATCCGAAATCATAACCGCAGCCGTTTCTTTTTCGGGGTTGATTTCAACTGCAACTCCCACCACCGGCGGAACTCCCGCGTATTTCAAGGCGTTATCAATCAAATTGCGAACCAAGATCTCGATATCCACCTTGCGAGCCCAGACATCGCATTCCGGCGTTTCAATAGTCAAGCAATCCGGTTCGAAATGATGCAAACCCAGCAGCTTGCTCGCCGATTCCTTCAAAACCAAATCCAATGGAACCCAAATCTCAGGCTCCGGCTCATTGGAATCCTGTTGCAATCTGGCAACATCCAGCAATTGGGTGATCAACTGATCCAATCGATCCACATCGTCCAACATGGATCGATAAAATTCCTGCCTCTGGGATTCATCGATGTTACGTCTGCCCAGCGTTTGCAGGAATAGCTTCAGTGATGCAATGGGGCTTTTTAACTCGTGGGTCACTGCGTCAATGAAATTGCTCTGCCGGCGATTCAGATTGATCTGCTGGATGCTCCAAACCAGATACAACACCACTCCCATCAATACAAATCCGAACATTACCGACCCGACGCTTAGCAGGATCCACTTCCCGCCGAAAACGTTGATCAGGATCCAACCAACAGCCAACCCAACCAGCAAAACAATCATCACGATTGCAAGCAATATGGGCCATTTCAGGCTCTTCCTTTCAAACATACGCAACACCATCCTCACCGGGACAAAAATGCATTTGGGCAACAACCACCCATAAGATTGGATGCGAGCTCTGGTAGATTATCCAAACTGTCCACGACTCGGAATTTTATGTCCGAGGTATTTCTCAAAAAATTTCAAATTGGCCCAAGTCGGCCCTGACTCGCACATACGCGATTTCGTATAATTTAGGTTCATCGAAAATTAATCGAGCATTAATGGCGGTTTAAACGCCGTAAGTTACGAAGGAATCGAAACGTGACTCCCGAAGCCGATAAGATCCAATTTTCTCGTCAGATATGGCAGGCCGCGTCTGACCATGCTCATCGCTGCTTGGTGCGTCGGGAATTTTGTCCTGAACAGTCGCGAGTGGAGAACTTGCGTTGCGAGCATTTTGTCGATGAATCCGAGTTCGGATACGGTAAGCAGTTGTGGTGCTTTGAGGCGATAGGGATCGATCCAGTCGGCCGTAGGCATGTCCTTTATGGAGCACTGGAGTTTTCGATCCAGTACGGATTGCTAGAGGCGTCCCAGACAGCGATGTTTGACGACGTGGATCACCGCGATGCGTTCCTCCAAAACGAAACACGGCCGCCTCGTCGCATCGTGTATCAGTATCCCTCCACCCGCTTCTGGATTTTCTCTGCTTGGGCGAGCATCGCGATCCTATCAACCATCTGGACCGCTGCTCTCTTTAATTTCCTATACGGTAACCGATAAGCAAAACATCCCGAGTGGAGGCTGATGATTCAATCATCGGTGGTCCGGTGTCTCACGGCACCAGCAGAGGATGCGTCGGGTTGTGTTTCTTCGAGATCAGGTGCAATGGATCTCGCAGAGCCCCCAAGCCTCAGAGGAAAGTGAAGCTCAAAAAAGCATTCTTGAATGTCTCTGTTCCTCTGTGTCTCTGAGTGAAAATCTTCGATCACTGCAAGCGAGCACTACCCAATGCGACCTTTGCCAGCAATCTAACACAACTCTCGCAAGACTCGCAGGTTGATTGCATCCCATTGCTCATCATCCTCGTTGGTACCCTTTTCCGTTTCCAGATACATGGGCAGCGTCTTGAGCACTTTATGCTTGAGCACTCTACGGAATCCATCTAGCCCAATGGTTCCTAACCCAATGTGCTCATGCCGATCAACACGGCTCCCACAGCCCTTCTTGCTATCGTTGAGATGGATTGCACGA
>CAIXME010000767.1 GCA_903920425.1 uncultured Pirellula sp.
CGCACTCGGGCTGCTAAAACTCAAGATCATCGATCAAATTTCCGCACAAAGTCTGGACGGTCGATTGCTCAAAGCTTCGTTTACCGAAGAACAAGAAGACGAAATATTCGAACGCACCAAACTGGACTTACGTAATCCAGCAGTAACCAGCGGCTGGAGCACAAATATTCAAACGCCGGTCGAACAAAGCGTCAGCGTTTCGTATATTGGGACACTTGACGAAAACGAATACAGCCAGTCGGTGGATCGAGCCTACGAATTGGCAGGAACAACGGCCAAGGTGATGGCTAAGTCGGGAAACTTGACCCTTGGTAAGATCACCAGCGCCAAACTTGTTGTAGATTCGGATGGTTCCGATCTAGCGACAGCGAGCGAATCGATAGTCAACTACACACCCTATCCGATGTATTCCGTTTCCAGCTATACCATGGGCGGGAACCGCAGTCATAGCTGGAAACCAGCTCTAAAACCTTATGAAGTTAGCTCAAAAAACCCAACCCAAGTTCAGCAACAATTCGAATTACGGGTTCGCTACAACATCAACTAAATTGTGGGTTCGCGTGTTCGTGCTGCTGTTGTTGCTGCCGCTCGGCTGCAACAACAGCTCAAAAGACCAACAAGCTGCCAAGGGATCCGCCAAATCGGATTCACAAAAGCAAAAGGGGAGCAAAGAACCGAGCAAGGCGAACTCGTTGAGAGCTCAGCGGTTGCTAGACGCTGGCAAAGTCGATGAAGCGTGGGACGAGGCTCAGCGCGTCATGGTGGGCGCACCGCAGGATCACCGCGCTCTGCTAGTCGCGGCAATGGTCATGGAGCAACGCGGCAAATTGGCAACGGCGCTGCAATTGGCAGATCGAATCGATTTAGCGGATCGCGATTTCGGACCACGCGCTGCCTATGTTACCGCCAAGTGGTGTTTCGACGCTGGCGATCTGCTCAATGCGTCCACACGTTGCGAACGCTCTCTTGCCAAGTATCCAAACGAAGCGGACACATTGAGCCTTCTCGCTGCAGTCTACGAATTACAAGGTCGCCGATTTGAAGCTTCCAAAGTAAATCAACAATTGGTTCGGCTCGGCAAATTCAACATCATGACTTTAGTGCTGGCCATCGACACGGTGAAACCTCTCGATGGTGACGCAGAAGTTGCCAAGCTCGCGGAAAAGCGACCCGACGATGCACTACTCCGAGCGCTGCCCGCTCTCGGCTTGATCCATTCGCATCAGCCTGAATTGGCCGAATCGCAGCTTCGCGAAATCGTATCGCAACCGGGTATGCCCGCTGTCTGCTACTTAGGACTCGGAGTCGCTCTGATCGATCAAGAAAAATATGAATCGATCCCGGAATGGTTCGCTAACCTAAAAGTTGCTGGCGCGGAATTGCAGCCATCTTACTGGCGAGTGCTGGGGACTTACTTCAAACACGAACAACGCTACGAAGAAGCGATCTATTGCCTAACGCGCAGCGCTGAACTTGATCCATTCGATTATCTGGCATTAGGACCGCTCTCTCAATCATTGGCTGCCATTCAAGATGACCAACGCGCTGAGCAGGCCGAATCGCTTTTTCAAGTGAATCAGCTGACCAGCAGAAATGTAAACTACATTCGGGACGGATTTCGAAAGCCCGAATGGATGCTACAGATCGCCGAAGCACTCGAAAAATGCGGTCGCGTCATCGAGGCAGTAGCATGGCGAGAAATGTGCGAGATGAACAACGACAAGAATCAACAAAAGATCGACGCATTGCAGGCACAACGCCGTCAACTTGCAGCGACACCCAACGCGGCTTTGTTCGCAGTGAAGACGAATTTCTCCTGGAATACTGCGGCACTCAAAGCGCCATCATGGGATCAACTCGCGGCACTCAGCAAAGAGACCAACGCGACAACAAAGGCTCCCAGTTCGCAAACGGAATCCGAAATTGCGAAAACAGCCCAGCTGTCTTTTTCTGATCGAGCCAAAGAGCTTGGCGGAGACTTCCAGTATTTTAACGGAGACGATCCCAAAGTTGTCGGTATGCAAACATACCAAAGCAACGGCGCTGGAGCTGCTGCAATCGATTTCGACAAGGATGGCTGGCCTGATTTATTCGCATTGCAAGGCGGAGGCGACCCACGACGAGAGCAAGGAAACGGACCTTGCGCCTTGCTCCGCAATCGCTTTGCGAAATCCTTTGTAGATGTAGCCAACCTCGCTGGGGTCACGAATACGCGATATGGTCAAGGAGCTGCGGTGGGAGACTGGGATCAGGACGGTTTCTCCGACTTGTTCGTGTTGAATTTTGGCGAAAATCGATTGTTCCGAAACATGGGTGACGGAACATTTGAACAAGTTGCAATTGCCTCGATGAAACGCGACATCAAAAATGCTCCTGTTTGGAGCGTCAGCGGCGCAATCGCAGATATCAATGGCGATCACTTGCCGGACATCGTCGAAGTAAACTACTCCTCTGGAATCGACGCGATCACGCACTTGTGCCTCACCGCGGATCGCGAAGTTCAAGTTTGCAGGCCAACGGAGTTTCCTGCGTCTCGCGATTACCTCTATTTGAATGACGGGATGGGAGGCTTTACGCTCACCAACGACGAATGGAATTTACCTCTCGACGACGGACGAGGACTGGGAATCGTGGTCGGCAATCTCGACCAGAACAATGGCAATGACATCTACATTGCAAACGATATGTCCGCGAACCATCTTCTAGTAAGTTACCCAGTTCAGGACAAAAAGACGTTCACGCTGCGAGAAGAAGCGGTGCGCAGAGGTTGCGCAGTCGATGTCTACGGCAAGCCTCAAGCAAGTATGGGAGTGGGGTGCGCCGACGTGGACCGAAACGGCACTCTCGACCTCTTTATGACCAACTTTCTCAACGAAAACAACGCACTTTATCTTCAATCCAAAAACGGATCCTACGAAGATGCTTCGAGACGCTACAAATTTACCGACATCAATAAAACGACGCTCGGCTTCGGCACCCAGCTCGTCGACCTTGATCGAGACGGCTGGCATGATTGCATCATCGTCAATGGACACGTAGAAGACTACACCAAGGCGGGCAAGCCTTATCGTATGCGCCCTCAATTGCTGCTTCAACGCAATGGAGCATTCGTGGAACAACCCAACGAATCGCTAGGCGATTTCTTTGCCGTGCAAAGTCTGGGGCGCTCACTTGGCGTCTTTGATTTTAATCGCGACGGTTGGATCGATTTCTTTGCAACCCATCTCGACAAGCCGTTGTCCATCATTCAAAACCAATCCTCATCTAGTGGAGCTTGGCTGGCTGTCGATTTGATTGGAACGGAATCCGAACGCGATGCGATCGGAGCAACGTTGAGCATCCAAAGTGGCGATCAAACTTGGATTCATCAACGATTGACGGGTAATGGATTCGAGTGCACCAGCGAAGGGACCGTGTGGTTTGGTCTTGGTGCAGTGCGGTCTATCGATGCGCTCGAGGTGAAGTGGCCAAGCGGAAAAATGGAACGTTGGCAAAATGTCCCAGTCAACCAGAGAGTCAGTATCATCGAGTCGTCGGGGTCGATCGAGACGATAGGTGAATTGGGGATGTTCTAGTCGGCAACGTAAAGGGCGGTGCGTCGGAAGATTTACATCTTCCGCTACGGCGAGGAGTGCGATACACCGGAAGATTTACATCTTCCGCTACGAGAAGCAGTGGTAGCGGAACTTGTGAAAGTTCCGGCGAGTCGCCAGACGCAAATGGATGTTAAGCGTAGTATTGAGTCGCTTTTCGTTTAGGCTCCGCGACGGAAGATTCACATCTTCCGCTACGACGAGGAGAGAGGAAAAAGGAAAAAGGCAGAAGGCGAGGGCGTTGTGCGGAGCAAGTCTGATACTCTCGTCATTTACCAAACGATTTCGACCGATGCACCCTTACGAACCCCGAGCATCATGGATGCGGAATCGGAGACCAAATGCAAACGAAGCGGATGTTGCTCGTCCAGGATCGCAATGAGCGTCATAGCAGGCTGGTTATGATTGGAATCGAAAATCCCAAACGTCTCATGCTCTTCGTCCACGATAATCTTGGTTTCGGGAGTCCGTTGCACCTCTGCCAATTGCTGGAATTCGAGATCCGTTATCAGATCTCCTTCGTCTGTCACGGATACGACTGTCCCTTTGATTTTGCCTGCCACGGGTGATTTCGTTCCCTTCGTTTCATACGACGAGCCATTGCGAGCGACCTTACTACCGCCAAATTTTACCAACACAATTCGACACTGGGGGTTCCGGTCAAGAAAAGTTTCGAAGCATTCCCATTAACAACGCTGATCTCTAACTTGCCCGTCGAACCGATCAAAGCCATCGGATTCCTGGGACTTGCGGTGCCCTAGGTTTCGCCCCACCGCAACTCCATCCTTGTGTTTTCGTTGATGAAGCCCCTCGGTGAGCCTTGAAATTCTTCGAAATGTCCCCCATGGATATTGATTACGAGGTTCCCGAAGTGATCGGCTATGCCCCCAGAACCACCTATCGTCTGACTTGGCATGACGGGTGTCGGTATTAAATTTGGATGAAGAGACTCTCGCTTGGCCCCCAGAAGAGTGAGCGGAACACCGGTGGCGATCTTGGCTGCAACAGGAGCCAAAACAACACGACCATGAAAAGTCCATGACGGATTTGGCGTCCAGAGCTCTTCCCGATCTAAGGTAACGCATTCCTCGATCGGCCAACTCTCTCCGCTACGGTCGACAGCAACCCGTTATCGGGCCCCAGCAAGAACCATGTACCAATTTCCAACGCAATGGGCGGCCACTTTGTCCCAACTCGGAGATCTACCAAGGCAATATGTCTACATCCCGAAGGGCATGCAGAAACACTGTCAGCAAAGATCATAGTTCCATAGAGATTGTTCTGCGGTGGAACATCCTGCGTGATGTCGATGATAACACAATCAGGCACCGCGCAATTCAGTCCCCCATTCATTTGACCAACATCGTGACTGCTACCAAAATCCGTGGCCAACGCAAACAGGGACGGCCCGTTACAGCTTTAGATCAAGAATCGAGTCGAGCGTTTGACGCACTTTCTTTTCTGTCGCGTCGCCTCCACCGATTATCACA
>CAIXME010000768.1 GCA_903920425.1 uncultured Pirellula sp.
AGCATTGGCTCTATGCGAGTACATCAGGACAAAAAGCCAGTCTGATCGATTGCCGCACTCACTCATTTTGAAAGTGCTTCTGAGCATTCGCAAGAATTGATAACACCCTTTGCCGTGTCATTTGCGTTAATCAAGATGATTTGATCGTTCTCATCACTCCATGCTTCCCATGCCATGGAGTGATGTAATGGCAACCCGAGACTGAAATGCTATCGAACCGCTTCGAGGAACCGGTAGTCGTAGCAAGCTTCCTCGTCTGACAAGTCGCTCAAGATTGCAATGCGCCCCGTTGTTACAAATGCGAGCTTGAAAATCTCCCGATGATCATCGGTAATGTGCCCGTGCTGGGACGTTATTCCAACCCACTCCCAATGGATCGTTACGCTGCGTCCACCAGCTATCGCGTAGCATCCGAGACTGTTTACCGTGCCCAACTGCCATTCGAAGTTACTGCCAGCATTTTTCGCTTGGACGACGGGCTGAATGTTGCCATTGGAGTAGAACAACTTCCCATGTCGAATTGTTCCCTGCAGTCTGCAAGCGGCGATACTCGTCTCTGTTCGTTCTTTTTTGGCACAAAGCTTCCAATGCATGTGCCTTCATAGAAATGGCTACATCATGCTGTTATTGATCAGGGCACAGAAGCCTCCTGGCCACCGAATCGATTCGGCCTTTCGACGACACAATGTTGCCCATAAGTGATCATCAGTCAGCCCCAAGCATTTGGCCGCGAAATAGAGTTTTGCTTGAAACCTACCACGCGACCGTGGGCTACATGCATATTGCTTTACCCAGCATTCGGATTTCCTCATACGCTTATTGCATTTTTTGGCGAGCATCACCCAATTTTCAAGGGCTTTGGTATCTTGAACATTCGTAGAACGCCCGTGTCGATTTTGATAATGAATTTCGTTTGTTGAGGAAGCTTGAGATGAGTTTGGGAAAACGTTGTATCGCTGAGTTTTTTGGCACATTTTGGTTGGTTTTTGGCGGGTGCGGTAGCGCCGTATTGGCTGCTGCGTTTGCAGGCAGCGTCGGCGGTGCACCCGCGAACCTCGGTATCGGGTTTGTCGGTGTCTCACTCGCTTTCGGCCTCACTGTCCTCACAATGGCATACACCATTGGCCATATTTCCGGTTGCCATTTGAATCCTGCCGTAACGCTCGGATTGACCGCTGGTGGTCGATTTAAGAGTGTTGACGTGGTTCCTTACATTACAGCTCAAGTCCTAGGGGCTATCGCGGGATCGTTCGTTCTCTACGTTATCGCCTCCGGAAACGCCGCTTTCAGTCTTGCAGGTGGGTTCGCATCCAACGGATACGCCGAGCATTCGCCTGGCACGTATTCGATGGTCTCTTGCTTCGTAGCCGAAGTAGTACTCACGTTCTTCTTCTTGTTTATTATCCATGGTGCAACCGACAAACGAGCCCCTGCTGGCTTCGCGCCCATCGCAATTGGACTCGGTTTGACCTTGATTCATTTGATCGGAATCCCTGTCACCAATCTGTCCGTCAATCCTGCCAGATCGACTGGACCAGCTGTCTTCGTTGGCGGTTGGGCTCTAGCACAGCTTTGGCTATTCTGGGTTGCACCGATTCTCGGCGCCGTCGCTGCCGGCACTTTGTACAAAACCGTTTTCGAAGCAGATGCTTCCAAGCGGTAATACCTAATCAATGGATTGGTACTCGTACTCGATTGTGTACCCCTCGAGTACGAGTGCTGCCCTTGGGGCGAAGTACGAATGCGAAAAACCGTGGGGAAATTGGATTACGATACTCACAGATGTCACGTAAGATGGGAGCCATTAGTGCGTGCGACCGGACGGCTTGGGGGCTGTTGATTTAATCATAACCCGAAGCGTTTATGAGGAATCCCACCAGTGCTTGCATGCATTGATCAAGAAGTCTCACACAGAGACACCAAGCCACAGAGACACCAAGCCACAGAGATTTCAAAAACCAAATTTGCTTTCAACTCTTCTCCGTGCCTCTGTGTGAGAAATCGAGCCTGGCAAGCTCATTAAATCAACAAGTTGCTTGCGCCGTTACAATATCAAGAAGGGCCGACGGCTTGGCGTATTGAGTTTGAGGCCATTAGTGCGTGCGACCGGACGGCTTGCGCCGTTCCGCTAACTGAGGGAATACCATGATGATGCGATCGATTCGAAATGCTGCAACGATAGGAATTTCTGCGGCATTGATTTCTGCCATCAGTAGCTCATGGTGTCGTGCCGATGATACAAACGATCCCGTTTCGCATGCGATCGCGTCCGGTACGCAAGTGCTTCTCAAAGGGGTCGAAAACTATCCGAACCATCGCTCTTGCTTTTCCTGCCATCATCAAACCTTGCCCTTGCTCGCTCTGTCATTGAAAGATCGAAGCGAGCCACTCGATCATCTCGAGGAATTTCGAAACAACGGCACCACCAAGTCGATTCTTGATTTTACCGAGTCTTCCTTTGCCAACAAACGAGACTCGATGCGTGAAGGGACAGGAGTGGGAGGTCGCGCATTGACCGTCGCTTATGGAATGTGGGCAATGGATTTGGCCGGAACCGAGCCAAACGACACCACCAACGCCATGGTCGAGTATCTTCTCCAAACGCAATCCGATGACGGTGCATGGGAATTCCAATCCCATCGCCCACCCGCCGCTTCGTCGCGGACAATGACTACCGCCATCTCAGTCTACGGCTTGCGAGCCTACGCTAACCGAGAGGCAGACGAGCCTGCAATCCAACGTGCCTACGATCGTGCACTTTCTTTCCTCGATGCAAATCCCTCCCCCAAGGACCATGAAGATCTGATCGGATCGATTTGGCTTGGCTATATGCTGCGAGAATGCGTTTCTCGCCAAAACGAGGAATCGAAATTGCTCCTAAAGTCAATCAGCGACCGCATGGAAAACTGGATCGATCGATTGATTGAAAATCAGCAACCCGATGGAGGATGGCGGCAAACGGACGAGACTCCGAGCGATGCCTACGCAACCGGGCAAGCGTTGCTGATGATCGCTCAAACACGATATGACAAGCACGCGCCGCATCGCCATGAGCGATTCCAACGTGGCATTCGTTTTCTGTTAGACACGCAAAAGCCCGACGGTTCTTGGCATGTCGTTTCCAGATCCAAGCCAGTGCAAGTTTATTTTGATAATGGCGATCCGCATGGTACTGACCAATTCATATCCATGATGGGAACGAGTTGGGCGACCGCCGCCTTAGCAAACTACCAATCCACCGGTCGCGACCCTCTTGAATCAACTCAAGTGCTCCTACGTGCACAAAGAGCGTTTGCAAACACTCAATCGGAGCTTTCCACCACGGATCCATTTGCGAATGACGAAGCAACTAGCAAACCCGATTCCGACAAGTAATCACAACAAGACATTGCGAGCGATAGATTGATACCCAAGAACGTCCACTTTGAACAACGACTGCGCGACAGCTTTCTCAGCCAACCCATGATGGCCTTGATCGGGGCCAAGCTAACGCGTGTCGAGCCTGGAATCGTCGACGTCGAGTTGCCTTTTTCCGTATCCCTAACCCAACACAACGGATTCTTGCATGGCGGAACCGTCGCGACACTGGGCGATACCGCGGCCGGATACGCAGCGTTTTCGTTGATACCAGCCGACTCCGATATCCTCACGGTCGAGTTCAAAATCAATTATCTAGCGCCAGCCATCGGAGATCGTGTTGTCGCTCAAGGCAGGGTCATTCGCAATGGCAGAACGTTGATCGTCTCTCAAGCGGACTTGTTTGCAATCGAAGGAGAGGATCGAAAACTTGTTGCGACCATGATTGCCACCATGATGTGTATGCACGGCAAATCGTAGACGCAGTCTTTGTTAGCCCGCCGATTGCTGATCGGGATACTTGATGCGGCCGTGGTAGATAGCGGTCAAGCTTTTGATCAGAGACCGTTTGACTGTATCGAGTTCCTGCAAAGTCAGGCCGCATTCGTCAAACTGCCCATCGAGCAATTTCTTCATTGCGATTTGCTCAACCAAGTTTTGTAGCCGCGAAGCGGTCGGTTCGACCAAGGCTCGAGAGGCACTTTCGACCGCGTCGGCAATCATGAGCACAGCCGCTTCTTTCGTTTGCGGTTTCGGCCCGGGGTAACGGAATGTGCTTTCCGATATCTCTTCGCCATTCGGATCTTGTTCGCTCTTTTTTGTCGCCAAGCGATAAAAGTACTCGACGAGCGTTGTACCGTGGTGCTGCTCAATAAAGTCGATGATAGGCCCGGGCAGTCCATGCTTTCGGCCTAAGTCAGAGCCGTCTTTGACGTGCGCGATAATGACCAAGGTGCTCATGGCCGGCTGGAGAGTGTCGTGTCGATTGCTTCCTGGAGCCTGATTCTCAACAAAGTAGTTCGGTTTAAACATTTTGCCGATGTCATGAAAGCATGCACCGACACGCACTAGCAATCCGTGAGCGCCGATACTGTCGGCAGCAGATTCCGCGAGCGCGGCAACGGAAATACTATGGTTGTAAGTGCCTGGTGCTCGCTGTGCTAATTCACGCAAAAGCGGGTGATTCATATCCCCAAGATGCAGCAGGCTCAAATCGGTTTGCACATCGAATAGCTTTTCGACAAAAGGGAGCAGCCCCATGATGGTGGGCCCGCACAGCAAGATACAAATGCCCTGCCAAAACGCTTCGTTGACCAGCTGCATTGGGAAACTCGTTGGGGTCGCAGATTTGATTCCTCCG
>CAIXME010000769.1 GCA_903920425.1 uncultured Pirellula sp.
GCAGAATCGCTTTGATTTGGCCATCATCGGCCGAGTAGCAAAGCACGCGGTTGCCATCGATGCAGACTTGATCCACGCACACACACCGCGAACAGCGATGATTGCAAGCATTGTCGCCAAGAAATGCCGCTTACCTTGGGTCTATCATGTGCACTCTCCCACGGCACGCGATTCCACGCGATCTTGGGTTAACCGTGTCAATGATTTGGTGGAAGCCTTCTCGCTTCGAAACGCCAATCACATTGTCACGGTATCGAAATCGTTGCGTCGAGAGATGCTCGCGCACGGATTCTCCCGTCACAAAATCACATCGATAGCCAATGGCGTTGCGGTGCAGTCTCCCATCGACCCATCGGAACGTGCGCAGACCCCACACTGGAGACTCGGCATGGTTGCCTTGATTCGCCCACGAAAAGGGATCGAGGTCTTGCTGGAAGCAATCGCGAGCTTGGGCGAAGACCGCAAACGCATTACGCTCGAGGTGATCGGAGGTTTTGAAACGCCGGAGTATGAGTCGAGCGTTCGTCAGTTGATTCAGAAACTAGCCCTCTCCGATACGGTGCATCTCCGTGGATTCTCCAAGGACGTACCTTCGATTATGCGAACACTGGACGCCATGGTCTTGCCAAGCCTATTCGGTGAGGGGATGCCGATGGTGGTTTTAGAAGCGTTAGCCTGTGGCGTTCCGGTTATCGCCACCGAAGTGGAGGGAACGCCCGAGGTGGTTCGCGATGGACAAGAAGGAGTCCTAGCAGAACCGCAAAGCGCAAGCTCGCTAGCCGAATCGATTCGGCGATTTATCAGCGATAGAGAAGCTTGGTGCCGATGGAGCCATCAATGCGTCGAACGTCACCGTAGCGGCTTTTCAGATATCCAAATGGCAACGAAAACCGCACGACTGTACCATCGAATCGTCGACCATTTCGACTATTAAAATGGTCGCCTTTCGCTCCCGCGAAAGTGTGCTTCTCCCGCCAGAAACGCAACTTTCGCAGAGCGAAAGGCGACCAACCATCGCCTCAAAGCAATGGACTCCAAAGCCTAGCTATATTCTCCGCAAATCGATGCGTAATGGGTCGGCGATGCCAACTGCTGGCATCCATCATTTCGGATTGATCGATGTAGCTCTGTTGCAATTGCCTCAACTCCTTTGTGAACGTTTGGTCGTAGATCACCAACGTGATCTCGAAGTTGAGTTGGAAACTGCGAGCATCCATATTGAGTGATCCGAAAAGGCTGGTCTTTCGGTCGATGGTTACGCTTTTGGTATGCAGCAATCCGCGGTGGAAATGCACCACATGCACTCCTGCATCAAGCAATTCACCTTTGAACGCACCGCTGGCAAGCTGTACCAATTGCGAGTCAACCTTTTTCGGTAACACCAGAATGACCTTTACCCCTCGCTGCGCAGCGGAACTGAGCGCCATTTGCAGCGCTTCGCTCGGAACAAAGTAGGGGGTGGTCAAAACCAGTTCTTCTCTAGCAGCATAGATTGCCGTGATTAAAACTCGTTCGATTGCTTCGACGCGATTCGCTGGCCCCGACGGAAGGACTTGGACGGCGCATTCCCCTTTTTTCGAGATCCGCTGATCTCCGGTAAGGTCCGGTAGACTGGCCAAATCGTGCTCAGACTCGACGTACCAATCCGATTGAAAGGTAATCGCCAACGCTTCTACGCTGGGCCCTTCCATTCGGACCATCGCGTCCACCCATTGCCCGACCCCCGCGCTCTTGTGAAAGTAGCGTGGGTCCACCATGTTGAGGCTACCCGTCCAAGCAATTTGATCATCGATCAACACGATCTTGCGGTGCAATCGCAGGTCGAAACGAATGAAAGGTAGCCTCCAAAGACCGCCAGGCAATGCGGCTTGGATTTGTGCGCCAGCTTTCTTTAATCGATCAGCTTGTTCACTCCTTAGGAAGGCCCGACTTCCGAGCGCGTCAACCAAAATGCGGCATGCAACTCCACGGAGCAGCGCTCGCTCGAGCGCTGATGCCAACTCGTCCGCTCTGCCACCGCATTGCCAAATATAGAACTCCATGTCGCAGTTGATCGTTGCTGATTCGATATCCACGATCATGCGATCGAATACCTGCTCCCAGCTTTCAATCAATTCGAGGCGGTTACCGGAAAGGGTTGGCACTTGCAACATCCGTTGTCCCGCCACGGACAACTGCTCCCAATCCTCACCAATCTCCCCCCAACGTGCCGAATAACGCGGGTCCTCAAGCGGTTTGTACCGCAATTGCATCGGTTCAGCCAATTGACGTACCAGTCTCGCTCGACGCGATCCCAATCTCAATTCGCCAATCAAAAGATAAATGCACGGACCAGCGATCGGCAACATAAAAACGATCGTAATCCACGCGAGAGACGCACCAACCGATCTGCGACTCATAATGACCCGCAGGGCAATCGAAGCCTGGACCAACGTGTGAATGATGACCAAAATCACGGAGAAGACATAAGGCTTCCACGCGTGCAATGCAGACTCAAAGATGGTCATAACAACTCAGTGCGCCGTTCAGGAAACAGAGAGAGGAGTATTGTGAGGCAATTGAGTTTCGATAATGCGAAAGCTCAAACCCCGAATGGATGCTCCACCGTTATGGAATGTCAATCCTTTGTATCGCACTCCATCGACAACACGATGCGTGTGCCCAAAATACACGTGACGAACTCCATGGGATTCATCGAGCCCCTGTTCTTCCAAGTATCGGGCTAATTTTCGCAGAACGCTTTTGGGGCGAATCGCCGCGTGCATCACCAACCGATGCAATCGCGCATGCACCGCCAAGTCGTAAAGCCAATGCGCTATCCGTTTCTGAGGAGCACGAAATTCGTGGACCTTGCGTCTGCTCTCCAGGATCGTGTGGTTGGGCTCGCAATCGACAATATCCCCATGCAAAAAGACGCAATCCATAATGCGGAGCACGTAGGGCTGCCACTGCAACCGGGGTTGCCGAAAGGACAATCGGTCTAATTCCACTACAAACTTGGGGTGTGCGTCGTGATTGCCCAACAAGTAATAGAAGCAGCAGTGAGGATGCGATACGACCAACTCCTCGAGCCACCCGACCGCCGCGGCAACGGACTCTTCGAACGAATAAAACGTACTCCATTTGAAGTCAAAGATATCTCCACCGAGCACCACAGTGTGCGCTCGACTCGCCGTTTCACCAAGCAAAGGCTTGAGTGAATTTGCAGTCGAACGTCGAGCGAACAAATGGAGATCTGAGAGAAAATACCCTTTTAATTCCGATTTCATAGCCGCGTCCCAGCATGCATCGCAATGGGTCATATCCCCATGTCAGACAAACGCTCTGCGATCAAAGCTAAATTGTTGGTCAACTGTGGGTGCTGTTGTTCAAAATCGGCGACTAACGCATGAAGCCGATCGCTCAGACGACTAACGTCATCGGGATCCTTTTCCGGTAACGGATCGACCATGTTTTTATCCAGAACGTCCTGTATCTCAACAATCACGCCGCGTAGTTTCGCACGTGTGGCGTCGTCGAGCGATTGGGTCGCCGTTAGGCTTTGATGAAGCGAATCCACGATTCGCGCCAGATCTTGAGAGGTCATGGTAGAACACCAGAGTATGAACCGAGAACAATGCGAAAGGTAATCCCTTTCCGTTTAGTGTAGCATCACGGCAAAGGTCGCAATCCCTTCGCCGCCCATATCCATGAATATGTTTCTAAACGCCGCGGCAATAGAAAGCGCCTCGTCTCAGCCCCACGGTAGCGAAATTCGCACACCGTTCCGCTAAGTCGCCAGCCGCAGTTGCGGATTGCGCCAATGCAAATGACGCCAATTGAGAATCGCCTTGCAGAGGCTCTGCCGCGGAAGATCGGTATCATCCGCGACGAAAAGAAGACTAGTATCTTCCGCTTATCTTATTCTTTGACGGCGGACAACAGGTTTGCCCAGCGGAACGTGCCTGACTTTACGGCCAACTGCTCTGCCTCGTCCGCAAACAATCGTGCGCGATCTGCTTGCCCATCGATTTTCAACAACGCAGTCAACAACATCAATTCGCGACCCGACTTACCTGGGTTTTCAAGTATCCAACGCGATAGCTGCTCCATCGAACTCTCGACGTCCACGTTGCATGCCTCAAAGTACTCGCCCAACGACTTCTTGGACAACTCACTTGGCTGCAATTGACTTCCTGCTTGGCAAGCCTTCTCGAGCAGATCAAGCACTTCCTCTGTTGAGGCGGAAGGATTCTGAGCGGTTTCAAAGTAGCTGATCAATGCTTGTCGCAAGTAAACACCAGCCCCCTTGGGTTGCTCAATCTTCTCCATGCCTTTGCATGATGCAGCCGCATTGGCGAGTTGGCCGTTGGCGATCATGTCATCGACCAAGCCATTTGCTGCTTCCGTCCAAATTGGTGAATAAGGCTGCAATAGGGCCGGCTTTTGTGCAACAAAACGAGAGCCAACCGCGATCGGCTCTGCTCCTAGCACAATTTCAGAAGAAGCCAATTCAATCGATTCACCATTCCGATCACGCATCATCATCAAGGGTGCATCTTGTGATCTGGTCGTCGACTTCGATGCCAATAGCTGACGCGAACTGGCATTGGAAAC